>NZ_JAGJEF010000035.1:0-47875 GCF_018100875.1 Pseudoalteromonas sp. MMG012 | reverse complement strand
CCACGGCCAAAAAGGCACGATACGCCAAGAAGCGTGTAAAACACTGGGGTTAAGTAAAGATGCGCTGTACCGCAGGCTAAAAAGCTTAGGTTGGCAAAGTGGCAAAGCAAAGCGCAGTGATGCGGGTAGTACAAGCATGAGTGACGAGTCACTAGAAGTTATGGTGTCTTTACTTAATCAGTCTGTGAGGGCCAATGGCAAGCGCACTATGCATGTGCCAGTTGCTAAGTCTATTTTAGCTGCAAATGGTTACGATAGCGTTAGCCCTAGCCAGATCAGCCGTGTACTAGCTCGCCACAATGCAAGCATTCATATGTTGGATAAAGCGACCCCACACACGCAATTGCGTAGCTTAGGGCCGAATCATGTACACCAAGTAGACCCCAGTTATTGTTTGCTTTATTACCCACCTGAACGCAAAAACCGAAAAGTAAAAGGGTATCGCCAGTCATACATGGACGAAAGCCATTTTTATGCGAACAAGCCAGACAATTTAGACAGCATAAAAAACTTACGGGTATGGCGTTACGTGCTCACTGATCACTTTAGCGGTGCTGTGCGTGTTAAGTATTATCAGGCGGCTGGCGAAACCACTGCTAACTTGTTTGATTTTTTGATGTGGTGTTGGTCTGTTCATGATGGCTCGGCATTTATGGGCGTGCCTGAAATGTTGGTATGGGATAAAGGCTCTGCCAACAGCTCAAAAGCAATTAAGAATGTGCTGAAGAGTTTGCAAGTTAAATGTGAAGAGCATAAAGCGGGAAGCCCACGCGCAAAAGGCAGCGTTGAAAACGGTAACGATTTGGTTGAAACCCAGTTTGAAAGCCGATTGCTGATGGAGCCTGTGAGCAGTGTTGAAGAGCTAAATGCGACAGCTTGGGCATGGCAAGAAGCCTATAACGCAAACAAAATTAAAGGCCAAAAATGTTTTCATTCTCGGCATAAAATGCCGCGTTTAGACGCATGGCTAATGATTTACCAGCCTGAATATAGACAGCGTTTACGCCAGTTGCCTGACGAGCAAATTTGCCGTTTGCTGCTCACTAAAGAAGGTGAGTCGCGCAAGGTAAAAGGTGATTTAACCGTGACCTATCGCCACCCCGTTACTAAATCGCAATTGGTTTATGACGTATCGGAACTTGAACACATTTTAAACGGTATGACGATCGAAGTGAGCCCTGTGATTGTGGGCGAGTCACCTGATTTGATGGTGGGCATTAAAACTCCGCTCAATGATGTGGTGTATCACCAGGTTAAACCATTGGAATTTGATGTTGCAGGGTTCCGCATTGATGCACCAGTAATTGGCGAACGCTATGCAAGCCAAGCTGATAATGCCACGCAAAACGCAGTGAAAGCAGCAGACAGGCTGGCATACCCCAACATGAGCGATGAAGACATAGCGAAAGCTAAAAAAACTAAAGCTGCGCCGTTCAACGGCAAGTTGGTTGCCCATTCGCACCTTAAGAACGTTGAGCACGAAACGCGCATTGCGCCCAAGGGTGAAACGATTACGCCAGACAGCCCAGTGGCTAAGCAAATTACTCAAGCACCAAAACGCAAAGGCAAGGTTTTAGACGACATTGACCTACGTATGTTGGTAGCCGAGCGATTAGGCCGCGGATTAAGACCAACAGAAGTTGAATGGCTACAAAGCCTAGAAGTTGTTGAAACGGAAGTAAGCAGCATTGTAGAGCAGTTACACAACGGGATAGCGGAAACCCCAGTGTTAAAAATGGCGAGATGATCCGTGACAAAGCAAACAAAGCTCAGCGTTGTATTTGATGTACTGAGTATAAAACAAGCGCAAGTTGTTAGGGCGTTGGCGGCCAAAGGCATTAAATTTAGCACCACTAGCCTGAGCCGTTTAAAAACACAAAACGAGTGGCCTAAGCAGTGTAAACGGGCCGACATAGAGCAACACATTATTGATTATTTACGGGCGCACGGCGCAACTGACGACCACTTAATGGGTTTGTTTGGTTGGAATGAGCCAAAGCCAAAACACGCACAAAATAGTGAGGAAGATGAAATGTTAAAGGCTCAGCTAAAACCAGACACAAAGAAGTTTTTTAAGATCAGACGAGACCCGTTTAATGATGAGTTTGAATGTGAAGGTGACTTCTTCTTAGTGGATTCACATTTACAGATAATTGAAGAGCTCATTGCGGCTGCACGTGCTAACTCTATGGTAACGCTAACAGGTGAATGTGGTAGCGGGAAATCTATGATCCGTCGCTTATTTGAACATAAAGTCAAAGAAGAATTTACAGAGATTACCGTGATATCACCTGCACGTATCAACAGAAAAAAGATAACTGCTGATGGTGTGTCGAGAGCAATATGCCGAGAGCTTGGAATAAAAAACCTTAACAATGGTGAAGACCGAGACGAGGAAATTTCGAGGACTTTGATCGAGCGAAGCCGCAGTGGTCATAAACATTTATTGATAGTTGACCAAGCGCAAGATCTTACCCCTGATTTAATACGTGAACTTAAATGTGTTTGGGAAACAATGGATGGTTTTAAACGTGTTATTGGCATTGTGTTATTTGGTCAACCAGAGTTGAGAACAAAAATACAAGCTCATTCAATGCGTGAGTTTAATATGCGAGTGCATGATATTCGTATGCCTCCATTGGGGCTAAACGCAATTGATTATATGAAACATAAATTCACCCGCATTGGTGTTGACCCAGCCAAGATTTTTACGGATGACGCGTTGAGTGCCATTCGTGGCAAATGCTATGGGAAAGTTGGAAAAGGCATTGGGTTTGATGATGAAAACCAAGACCAAACGTACCCACTTGCTATAAATGTTTGGCTAGCTCACACGCTTAATATTGCCGCCACAATCGGCGTTAAGCACATCGACGAAAAATTTGTACATAAGGTATAGCGCTATGGAACATGTAGATATCACATTGACTGGCGTTGCCAGCGTCAAGATCACAAAACAAGTCACGTTACCCAAGCCAGACGCCGAAGCATTATTGGCCGACGATAGAAAAATACAAGAAATGCTCACACGGCATCATGCGGTTGACGTTAAACAATGGGGCCATGTGTTCGGCAAGAAGCAACGCGAGTTTACGATTGAACAGCCAGAACCTGGCTACTCGTGCGCAAATCATCATTGTGGTTGGGTCGGTAATGAGTCCGACAAAGCACAAGTAGTAATAAATGGTGTAGAGATACAGGCTTGTCCTAAGTGTCATTCAGTTAAGTTTTATAACGTTCAGTGCATAAGTAAAAGGTAGTAAGTCATGACAGATGTAAATAGTTCAGAAAGAACATTTCTAGTAAACCCCCGCGGCTATGAAGTGCCTTTAAATAAAGTCGCAACATATGACATTGAAAAGCATGATTTGGTTAACAGCTTGGTTGATGAAGCTAGGGCCTTATCTGAGTTGCATGATGAATTTAAGCGGAAAGTGTTTAAGAACGTTAATACATTCATGGCAGAGCTATTTGCTAATTACAATGTAGAAATTGGCGGCACGAAAGGCAATGTGACATTAACTAATTATGATTCAAAACGAAAAGTTGAAGTTGGGGTTGCAGACCAAATTACATTTGGCCCTGAGATTAATGTAGCCAAAGAACTGATCGATAAAGTCATAAATGAAAAGCTTGAAACACTGGGTGAAGACAAGCTGCTACGCCAAATTGTACAAGATGCGTTTAGTACAAACAGTGATGGTAACTACAACAAAGCGCGGATCATGGCGTTGCGTAAATATCGTTTAGCAAGTGACAGCGAAGACTGGGCAAAAGCGATGCAAGCGCTCGATGATGCAATCATTTTATCTAGCACAAAAACATACGTGCGCTTTTACGAACGTAATGCCCAAGGCGCTTGGGTTCATATTCCATTAGTTAGTAAATCTTTATAGAGGGTCTGAACATGTCTAATTTCGAGAAAATAACTGTAACTTGTAATGAGTCATTTGATGTTACGTTTGCCATTGATCACAGCAAAATTAACGATGAGCAGTGGCATGAAATTAACTCTTTTTGGAGTGATGCCGACTATAGGTTAGATGAAGCTAAAGGGGATGTTGTAAAAGCTGTTTTAGTTATGCTTGCACAGCAGTGTATGCAGATCCAAGTCAGTAATGATTTTAACAGCCGAGGTGTGATGTGTGCATTTGATTGGGATGATGGCGAAGGGGTAGAAGGTTGGCCGAAAATGGACGGTTCAAAAGGCATTCTTATTCAACACTGTCAACCGTTTGAATTTGAAGTAGACCCAGATGTTGATGTGAGCTGTAAGCCAATAGATAAAATGCCTGATTTGCCACAAGCAAATTGGTAGGAGCTAGATTATGAAAATGAACAAATCTCGCTATATTCAATTGATCCATATCGGTAAAAGCCAATTAGGTTGGGGTGACGACTTATACCGCTCAATTTTAATGAAGTTGACGAGTAAAGACAGTTGTAAAGCTATGAATGTGAATGAGCTAGAAAAGGTACTCAAACATATGCAAAGCAAAGGTTTTGAGATCATTACTAAAAAGCGAAGTGGTAAGAGTGGTAAGAACTCGCCAATGACTCGTGATATAGACCCCGAAGATAAAATTCCGCTAGATAAGCTGCGTCAAGTGTGGGTTGCAATGAGCCACCGTGGTTATTTACGTGATGGCTCAGAAGCTGCGCTACTCTCTTGGAGTAATGCACAAGCTAAACGCATGAATAAAAGCGTGGCTATTGAGCGTTTGGAATGGCTACGCGAATCCATGATTCATGCACTAATTGAGCAGTTAAAAAGCTGGTATGTGCGTTTAATGGCAAAAGATATGAACGAGCTAGCACAAGATTTAAAACAGCTACCGCTTAGCGATGAAGAGCTATTCAGCGCTAAGCGTTTTGTATTTTGTGCCGTTGGTATGTTTGGTAAGTGTAACGTTGAGCAATTAGAAGCTGCGCTCAACTTTACAGGCCAAATGCTCGGAAAATATGAGGACGTGAAAAATGGCTAATCAATATGGCAATGTAACAGTTCGCGGTGATGGAATGTTACTTACAATACTTGAATTAGTCACATGTGGGGTAAATGAGAGTGTTGGCGAAAAGGAGGCTTTAGACATTGGCCGAAAGGTTGTTGAATCTATACGTCATACATTTGGTGGTGAAGTTGTTTACGTCTGCAAAGGTCGTTCTATAGATGCAATTATGCTGAGCAATCAAATATGGGCTGAGTTTACAGGTGATAATCATGTTGAATTATCAAAAAAGTTCGGCTGCTCTGTACAGTGGATCTATACCGTTGTTCGCACAATGACAAAGGTTAAACGTGATGAGGTTCAAGGTGATCTTTTTGATAGTGAAAAAGGGCAAGGGCCAAATGATAAAGGGCCGTCACTATGCTAAAAAACGACGATGAGATCACAGTAAACAAATGGCTGTTGTTACTAGCTTTATGCACAGCGCTATTGTTCGGATTTGAGTTTGGAAAACTCATATATATAGAAGAGCAAGTAACGCAGCCCAAACAAGCAGTAAACTGGGGCCGAAATGGCGGCCCAGCATTAGCACCAATTGAACCCGAAGCACCACCTTTATATAAGGTGATATGGGATCTTATGAATGAGGTAAATAATGAAGAGTAATATAGCTGAAGAAATGGCCCCACATTATATAGCTGCTTTTTTAAGTAAGTGTGGCTGTGAGTCATTTGATGATGTTGTTGGCGCTATGCAAATTTTGATTGATGCAGGCAAAGAAACACAAACTGCATATAGTGAAAATCCTGAAGCTCAAAAGGCTGTAGCAGTTCCCTCTATTAACTAGGAGTATAAAATATGTCTGACACAATTGTATTCACTGAGCTGTCTGAAGAGCATGTTGTAGTGAAAGCTGCCGATGCAATGGTTTTGGCTCACTCTAAACATGAGACAATGTACCCAGCAATTTTGGCTGTACGAGAAAGTTTTCCATCACTCACAAATGATGTCATTATGTCGTTGTGGGTTGGTATTAATGCTGCGTGGAAAAATGACGGTCAGCATTTTTCGTAGAAAGCAAAAGCGGCGCAAATTTTAAAGCGCCGCTCATTTTGAATATATGCAAATCATTTTGAAATAGTGTCTCACTCAGTCCCGTACATTCTCGGATAATCCCGCAGTTATCGCACAATCCTATAGTTAGTTTTCGTACATTAGATCACCAAGCATGGCGAGGTGGAGTCCATATACAAATTCAGGGAGACGCGTTCCACCTTGTTGTCTTCCTGATGTAAGTCAGGAACCATAAAAGTGAGCAAGAAAGAGGCGCATTTATGGGCACTGAAACCCGTTCAAGGAGACGAGTTCCACCTTGTTGGTCTTCCTGATGTAAGTCAGGAACTATAAAAGTGAGCAAGAAAGAGGCGCATTTATGGGCACTGAAACCCGTTCAGGGAGACGTGCTCCACCTCATTGTCTTCCTGATGTAAGTCAGGAACTATAAAAGTGAGCAAGAAAGAGGCGCATTTATGGACACTGAAACCAGTTTAGCGGGAGTTACATTGTGTCAACGTGTGTGTCAACTCTCAAGGCTAACAACATGAATATACGTCAAAGACTACATTTGGCTTTAGGAAGAGGTAGGTGATCAATTCGAATTAGGGGTAATAGCTAAAACCAAGTACTTTATGTTTTTTATGACCTAGCAAATTAGCTTTAATTTATGGGTATCAAAGCTAATATTCAGCGTCGTTAAGCAATAAAGTTCGTTACTTTTCCCAAGCTAACTGCTCAAGCTCTCTATGTAAAATATCGTCGTCTCCAACATTTAATTCAATAAGCCGTTTTAGATGCGTGACACTCTCAATGTCTATTTGACAACAATGCAGGCCTAAATGTGCTTCTTCAATATGACCAATTTCGACTTCCATTGAAATGGCAATATCGCTTTCTGGTAGATTGAATTTAAGGCTTGCAGGTTCATTCTTTAAAGAAACATACCCAATAGGAAGGGTAATGAGCGCACCATTCAAAGAGAGATCTAGCACTTTACAGGTATAGTCGCCGCTTGCTGTCATTAACGTGGCGGTATTTGAAAATAATACCCGAGTAAATCGTCTACGCTCTTCCATTTGTTACTCTCTTATACAGTTTTAATAATCATAGTTGCTAAAGTGAGCCAATTCCAATTTAAAAGCCCCAATTCTAGGGGCTTTTATCTGACCGACTTAGCCAATCTTTTTATATTTAATACGTTTTGGTTCAGCAGCTGCTGCACCATAGGTTTTTTTCAACCATTCTTCATATTCAGTATAGTTACCATCAAAGAAGTTTACTTGACCTTCATCACGGTAATCTAAAATATGTGTTGCAATGCGGTCAAGGAACCAACGGTCGTGCGAAATACACATGACGCAGCCTGGGAACTCTAATATTGCATTTTCTAAGGCTCGCAGGGTTTCTACGTCTAGGTCATTGGTAGGTTCATCCAATAAGATGACGTTTGCACCTGCTTTTAATAGTTTAGCTAAATGTAAACGGTTACGCTCACCACCAGAGAGTTCTTTTACAAACTTTTGTTGGTCATTGCCTTTAAAGTTAAAGCGACCTACATAAGCTCGGCTTGGGAACTCAAAGTTACCAATTTTGAGTATGTCTTGCCCGTCAGAGATTTCTTGGAAAACAGTATTGTTGCCATCCATATCATCTCGGAACTGCTCAACGGTTGCCAGTTCAACGGTGTCGCCAAGATCAATGTTACCAGATGATGGTTGTTCTTGGCCGCTTAGCATTCTGAATAGGGTTGATTTACCTGCACCATTGGCACCAATGATCCCAACAATAGCACCTTTAGGCACACTAAAGCTTAAATCATCAATGAGCACGCGGTCGCCGAAGCTCTTTGTTAGGTTATTTACTTCGATGACTTTGTCACCTAGGCGCGGCCCAGGTGGTATGAACAGCTCATTCGTTTCATTACGTTTTTGATAATCGGATTGCTGCATTTCAGTAAATTGGGCCATACGAGCTTTTGATTTAGCTTGACGGCCTTTCGGGTTTGAACGAACCCATTCAAGCTCTTTTTCAATCGATTTTTGACGTGCTTGTTCCGACTTTTCTTCTTGCTTTAAACGTGCATCTTTTTGTTCTAACCAAGATGAGTAATTACCTTCCCATGGAATACCATGGCCTCGGTCTAACTCTAAAATCCAACCCGCAACGTTATCTAAGAAGTAACGGTCGTGCGTGATAGCCACAACGGTTCCTTCATAATCATGTAAGAAGCGTTCTAACCAAGCAACAGATTCTGCATCAAGGTGGTTAGTTGGTTCATCGAGTAACAGCATGTCAGGCTTTTCTAGCAGTAGGCGACAAATCGCGACTCGACGACGCTCTCCCCCTGATAGATGTTCTATTTTTGCATCCCACTCAGGTAAACGCAGTGCATCAGCCGCGCGTTCTAGCACATTATCAATATTATGACCGTCATGGGCCTGAATAATCGCCTCTAACTGACCTTGCTCTTTAGCAAGTGCATCAAAGTCAGCACCATCCATTGCATATTCAGCATACACTTCATCAAGACGTGATAGTGCACCTTTTACTTCGCTCACGGCTTCTTCAACCGTTTCACGCACTGTTTTACTCTCATCGAGTTGAGGTTCTTGTGGTAAGTAACCTATTTTTGTACCGGGTTGTGGGCGTGCTTCACCCTCAAAACTGGTGTCTAGACCAGCCATAATACGCAACAGTGTTGATTTACCCGCACCATTTAAACCAAGTACCCCGATTTTTGCGCCAGGGAAGAAGCATAACGAAATGTCTTTTAAAATTGTACGTTTAGGCGGCACTACTTTGCTCACCCGTGACATTGTATAAATATATTGAGCCATGAGAATCCAAACTTTGTATTGGTGCTCTTATTTTAGAGAAAGGCGGGCGTTGGAGCAATGATTTAGGAGGAACTTATACTTTTATATTAGAGTCTTAACAAGAATACATTATTTAACAAAAGTGCATATATTGTTTATTAAATCAACGGAGTTAACAAAGTGTATATTATCCTATTGTTTTTACTTAAGTAATTAATATTAGGTCATAAATGACCTGTTTTAGAGCCAGAATATCGGTAATATTAGCGTATCTTGAAAAAACATGTTGTCAGGTTTTGTAAACAGTACTGGTTGTTTGGTGTGTATTTGAAGTTACGACTCAGTTCGAGCCCATATAGAAATTACTCATATTTTGTAGCATTTAATTACCCACGTTGTAAATAACATACTTTAGTTACGATTACGTTGCACATTCGTCGTTATTTCTGCTTTAGCCAAATGGAATATGGTTACGTAATAGAAATGCAGCATTCCTTTCAGCATGACTATAAAAATATAAGCAAGTGACTTCAGATTGAAGTAAGTGACCTTAGTTACAGGCTTGCTAGATGTGAAATTAAAAGGATAGTAATGAATCAATCAGCCATAAATAGAGAACGTTTGTCAGTGAAGCGCACGCCCAAGGGAGGAGTGATATTACGCTATGCACGACGGTTGAGAGGCTATACACAGGCAGAGTCTGCTGCAACTTATGGTATTGAAGAACGAACATTAAGGCGTTGGGAAAATCGTGAGTTTGACCCAAAGTGGAATGATGTGATTAGTCTAGTAGAAGATGTATATCTGTTAAACATTTTAGAAGTAATTGGAAAAATCAATGATGACAACGAACATAACGATTAAGCAAGTTCGAGCTGCACTTAAAAAGTGGGCTAACTTTTGGGTTAAAAGGGAGATGGGGCGTGGTTTCAAGTCTCAATCTATTTCTGATAGAACCGGTCAGCCTACAGGCGGGTTTTCTGCAAGTGAAGCAATGAGTGTACCAGATGAGATTGAGTTGATTACCTCATTAATCTCACAATTGCGACCTGAATGTATCAAAGCAATTAGAGCGCGTTACATGATGCCTGGGACAATGACTGAAACGTCTAAATTACTTGGCTTTGATTCGAAGCGTTCCGCAGAGTTTTGGTTAGTTAAAGCTGAGCGAAGTCTCATGCTTGAGTTGTCAAATTGAGTAAAAAAGAGGGGGACGAATATGTCATTGATGATCACCGTGGAGCAAATTAAAAAACATGAGGGGTATAAACAATATCCTTATTACTGTACAGGGGGAAAGTTAACAATTGGTTATGGCCGTAATTTGGAGGACAACGGGATTGATGAGGAAGAAGCAGAGCAATTGCTAGCAAAAGATATACGTGAAGCAAAAGCAGGTGTCAAGCGCCGTATAGATGTCAGTCGTTGTAATGAAGCTCGCCAAGCTGTATTGGTTAATATGGCGTTTAACCTAGGCGTTACAGGGTTAATGGGCTTTAAGAAGATGATTGCCAACTTAGAGCAAGGTAATTATGAACAAGCAGCGCTTGAAATGTTGCATAGCCGATGGGCAAATCAAGTACCTGATCGTGCCAATGAGCTCGCGAAACAAATGCTAAGTGGAGAATGGCAGTAATGGGAATCTTATCAACCCTATTTAGCCCTGTAATCAAGGACCCAATTGAAACCGTAGGGACAATTTTAGATGAATTGTTTACGAGTGAAGAGGAGGTACTGAAGCAACATATTTTGAAAGCACGCTTGGTTGAACAGTCTGCACAAGTACAGGCAAAAATTAATGAACTAAGTGCAGCGCATCGAAGTGTATTTGTTGCAGGAGCTAGACCATTTTTACTTTGGGTGTGTGGGTTTGGTTTTTTATTCTCATTTGTTATCAATCCAGTATTACAATGGCTTTGGCCTGAAATAGGGGCACCAGAATTACCTTTGGAAGTCATGCTTGAGCTAACATTAGGCATGTTAGGGCTGGCAGGGCTGAGAACAATTGAAAAAATTAACGGAGTTGCTAAGTGAGTCAACCGGAGCAGTGGCAAATGAAAAAGGAGCTCAATTTAGCCCATATAATTACAACGGTGACATTATTGGTTTCAGGGATTTTATATTTGAGTGATTTAGATAAGCGGATCACGACGAATACCCAAGAGCTGTCACATTTAAAACAAATCAGAAATGAAGATCAAAAGCGTATTGAAAAACGCTTAGATTCAATAGATAAAAAGCTTGATACTTTATTAAGCAGTAAAGCCAGAGTTAACTAAACGCCGTTTCGGGATCCCGTGACGCCCCCTTCAGCCAATTATACACTATGGTGCACAGCCATGTGTTATGAGGAGCAGCACATTTGAATAATGCAATTGAATTATCACGTTTGGCAGTCCCAGACGTGATTGAACCCCTAAAATACGACGACATTTATCAACAAATGGAAAATGCGTTAACAGCATCTTTTCCAAATTACGCGGTACTTGCGTCAGACCCTGCGATTAAGTTGTTAGATATCGCTGCAAGTCGCGAGCTGCTGTTGAGACAGCGAATAAATGACGCGGCACGCTCTGTTATGGTCGCGTATGCCAAAGGTGAAGACTTAAATCATTTGGGTGTGCTATTTGGTGTGAAACGGGGCGATGCAGAAAGCGACGAACGGTATCGGGCACGGATCCCATTGTCACTTGAAAGCCACAGTATGGCGGGCACGATGGGGGCGTATGAGTATCAAGCGTTAGCAGCATCGCATCATGTGAAAGATGTGTATGTTACCTCCAGTGCTCCAGGTATTGTGGATGTGTATGTATTGCCAGAAAAAGATGCCAACCCTGACTCTGTCTTGCATGTGGTCAGTGAGCATTTGAACGATGAAGATATTAGACCACTTACGGATCTGGTTAAAGTGCATATGGTTACACCTAAAAAGTATGAGATCAGCGCACAAATTCATTTTCATGATGGTGCAGATAGAAGTGCGGTGAGTGCAAAAATTGACACGGCAATAGCTGAGTTTACTTTACAACATTATAAATTAGGCCAAGAAGTGCCTCATTCAGGACTTATTGATGCATTGCATCAAGCCGGTGTAAGAAAGGTGAAGCTATTGTCTCCACAAGACGACATCAGTTGTGAAGTCAATCAGGCGGCTATTGCTAGCTTACCAACTCTTACATTTGCATAAGGTGACGCTATGAAAAATGACAATGACACAGGTGAGGCCGTTAACTTCCAATCTCTGCTACCAATGAATGGCAGTGCGCTTGAGCAGTCAATTGAACGAGCATCGAGCTTTTTACCGAGTAAGCCTATACCGGAATATGTTGCAAAGCATTGGGATCCTAAAACGTGTCCTGAAACGTTACTACCTTGGTTGGCATGGAGCTTATCTGTTGATGAATGGGACGAACAATGGTCAACAGAAACCAAAAGGGCATTAATCCAAGAGTCTGTCACCATACATAAGCATAAAGGCACCGTTGGCTCGGTAAAAAGGGCACTTGCTTCATTAGGTCTGAAAGTGGATTTCTTTGAATGGTTTGAGGACGTGGATGATGTCTTTTTAGCACCCCATCACAGTGGCAAACCTAATACATTTACTTTTATCGCTTGGGCCAATGAAACACCTTATACCAGCCAGCAAGTAGTATTAAGTCAGGCGCTTTACGATTCCATTTATCGGGTTACAAATCATACTAAACCACAAAGAGCACATTTTAACTTTTTGGTTGGAGCAAAACTTGACTTAGGTGTGACTGTTGCAACGACATCGAGTGGGTTACAAGTTGGACGTATAAACTATGACACGGTACCGGTGAAAGCCGCCCCCACAGAAATGACTGCGGGCCTCACGGTCGTGAATAAACACCGCTATGGGCTTAAACGTCATTATGGCAAAACCCAAGCTGTGTCGGGTGAATTATCCGCCGCATTGGGCGCAGGGCTGCACTTGCATAATCAACGCCACAGTGTTGGCCGATTTTATATGAGTAGCGACCAAAAATTACCAGCAGGCTGCTATTACTTACAGTCTTCTTTAGCCGCTGCATTTCATTTTAGTAACCGACGCTTCAGCGTAGGTCGCTTTTACCTTCATTCATCTCAATAGAGAGGGTGTGCGTTTACTTAGTTAAGTGACGTTACATGAAGTAATGCAGCAAATTGGCAACAATACAGGTAATCAAACACTAAGTAACCCTACATAACACTCTATTGTTTCTTATATCAGGCAGTCTTTGATAAGAGATGATAGCAAATGCACTACAGGCTAAAGCTGGCGTCGCTTATACAAGGCTGATTGATATCAAATCAACCTAAGGAGTATGTGCAGTGAGCACAATCTTACGGCCAACAATCACAACTGCGGGTTTAGAGGCAGTTTTTAATTCTGAAAAGAATGGCTTTCAAGCCAAAATTAACAAAATAGGGCTCGGTACTGGTAATTATACGCCTCATCAAAGTCGCTCGGCATTAGGTGCAGAGGTACATCGCATTTCTGTGGCCAGTGGCGAAGATAAGGGCAATGCACAAATTCACATGAGTGTGATTGATGACACCAATCATAACTTTTGGGTCAACGAAGTTGGTTTTTATTTAGAAGACGGCACTTTGTTTGCTGTTTATTCAGATCCTGATAAACCTATTGCTTATAAATCATCAGAAGTTGACTTGCTGCTAGCGTTTGACCTTGTACTAACGGGCGTGCCAGCAGATTCAATTACTGTGATTGATCAAGGTGTTAATTTAAATATTTTAATTGCACCGGAGCTGGCCAAGTTAGGCGCAGCACAAATTGGCAACATGTACCGTCATATCAAACAAAAATTTGAGCTGATGGACGCAGGCGTTTTGAAATAATAGGAGCAGACAATGGCATTAGAACAAGATATCGCAAACCTGGTTGAATCAACCAACCAACTCACCTCAGTAATTGATAACAAAGCAAAAACCATCGATGCCAAAATGGCACAGCTTGACAGCCGCGTAGCAGCCAAAGAAGCGCAAGTTGACCAATTTATCCAGGATGCAACGCCTGAGACTAGGTATGAGCAAACCATTACGATTGGCGGCTCTAAAGATTATTTATATCCAGTTTGGTGGCGTTTTCCTGGTAATGAGGAGGGTGTCAGTAAGTTAACAGTGAGTCGACATTATTCATGGAATAACAATACTAAACCTCTAAATCCTGCATCAGGTCACCAAGCTGGGCTTTTATTACAGCTTGAAGGTAATGCGTATGCGTGGAATGGCGATTCAAATTTTATGAATATTAAGCGCTTTTATGAAAGGTATAACAACACGGTAAGTCATGTTGATTTTCGCCTTAACTGTAAAGCCGAAAAAATAGACTCAAGTAAAGACTTTTATGGCGGTGGCGAAGATGGAACTTTGGGCCCTTGGCATTGCACATATAGTGGCTTGTATTTACGTGGGGGTGGCCTAACTTATCGAATCACAAAAAACTGGAAAGGGGATGTGGCTTTCCATGATGGTAGTGATATGGACCGACGCAATACATATGAAAGCTCTCAAGCTAATTGGACTGTTCGTTGGTTTGTAGAGCCCATTCCATTTACTGAGCGAAAAGCACCTATCGCCAATACCATTCCTTATGTGAATCACCCTTATACGCCACCAACGCCTACAGCTGCTCAATAAGCATCTGACATTACAGTCGGTGTTAATGCAGAAAGCACAAAGTAAGAAAATGAAGGATTAATAATGATTTTAGAAAAACTCACGGTAGCAGGAAACGATATGGTCAATGTCCCTGCAGAAGAAAAAACCTTGCTTGATTTAGGAGTTGCACAGGCGGATGTTGCAGGGCTTATTGCACAGGCAAAGCAAGCGCAATTAGAGGCTCAGTGCCAACATGCACGCAGCTTTGCTTATCAGGCGCAATCAGACGGCCTAGCGTTTGATTACCTTGCCGCTCAAGCGGAGTTTGGCGAACAAAGTGCCCAAGCAGAAGCGGCTAAAGCAGCATGGCTTACGGCGCGTAAATCAATAAAGGCGCATTATCCAAAACCTTAAAGTTTAAACTTTTTAACGAGTACTAACTAAACCCACCTTTTGGTGGGTTTTTTTATGCTCATTTACTCGAGCCATACGTAGTCGTATTACATACATTGTTTATTTAACAATAAGTGAATACAGGTTGGCTCATTATTATTATGGAGAAAATAGAATGGCATTAGAACAAGACATTGCTGATCTCATAAAATCAGCCAACCAACTCACAGACACCGTTGACGGTAAAGTGCAAGACATTACCGCGCATTTAAACCAAAAAAAGCAAGAGATTGACACCAAACTCACTGCTAAAGAGCAAGCTGTAGACGCAAAAATTGCCAGCTTTCAAAAAGCACTGCCGCTTGGCCCAAACATGTTGTCAGACACCAAACATTTTGCATACATCAACGCAGGTCAACCAGAAGGTACGGCAGTTGACGTATTACAATCACATGCCGCCCCATGGAGTTGCTTTTATTATCAAGGCACAGAAGGGGTAAGTACGGTAACTAAACTCAACACAAGCATGTTGGCACAGCATGGGCTTGCGCCAAATGATGATTTTAAGACGCGGGCTTTGGGAGACTATCGCTCAGAATCAAATACGTATTATGGTACTGATTTCAAAGTGGTGGTATTTGACGTAGAAATCACCAAAGGCAGAGAAACCGATGCAAATAATGGTCTCTTATTCGTTATTAACCAAGGTTGCCCCACTTTTACTGGGTGGACTCGAGGCGAATTTTTAACCCAAGCCAGCTGTTGGGTAAATGTACTTGAAGTAAGCGGTAATATGAAGTTTTATCCTTCTTCAAATCGCTCTGCATCAATTAGAGTCGACAACTCTGATCTGAACAAAGGCTGGCAGTATAAGCACGCAACAAGAGCTGGTTGGGGTGGATGCCATCAACCGATATTTTCAGGCCTTGGCAAAATGAAAGTGGCGATTGCATTGCCGTATGTGGGGATGGGCGATCATGGCGATAACATGATCTGGGCTGACAGTGTTGGCCACCCGTATTCTCACGTTGGTCCAACTGTTGTTGAAGGAGCATAACCATGGCGATATTAAAACAAATTTCTACGCAAACTAATTTTGCGGGTGGTATTAAAGACTTAGCCCATGGCGCACACATTGCCGAAGAAGCCGGCGTTGCCGCCGATGATTTTGAAGTGATTTTTAATACCGATGAAGTACAAACACTAAGAAGAAAAAGTTATAGCGCACAAAGCGATTATTTGTTCTTTGATTATATGGCTGCCGTCGCTGAATTTGGTGATACTTCGGCACAAGCAAGCACAGCAAAAACGGCTTGGTTAGCACAGCGCGAAGCGGTTAAAACACAATTTCCAAAATAACTGAGTTATAAAACCAACCCGTTTTACAAGCGATTTTAACTGATCAAACACAATCAACTTTTTATTGCATACAGAGCCCGCTTTTGCGGGCTTTTTTGTATGCGTTTTTTTTAAATGTATGGAGAAAATACACATGGCGTTAGAACAAGATATTGCCAAACTCATTGAGGCTTCAAATGACCTCACCAGCATTGTGGATAACAAAATTCAAGACATAGATAACAAAGTGCTGTCAGCTAAAAGCACCGTTGATGGCTATATTAATCAAGTGAATAACTATATTGATTCAACCCGAGGCAAGCAGTCTCATTTTCGTTTAACTAAAAACCAAGCTTTACTACCAAACAGTGATAGTACATTCCCGCTTAATTGGAGCGGGGGATTTGTTAAAAGTGCTAAAGTTGTTGAGACTGTTGTTACAGGCTCTTTGCCAGAACAACGATCCGCTCTTGCTCGTGAGTTTCTTCAAGCGATTAACTCAGATCGACAGCATTTCGCTGGGAGCTTTAAGATATGGGAGTTTGAGTACTACCCAAATCGCCGAGGTGAAAATCAAGGGCAAGCAGCATATTTAATGTATCAGTATAGTAGACGAACCACTGTATCTACGGCTGCTGCCATAGTTAAACATATCAAAGGAGTGGTGCCTAATGGTTACTGGTGTCAAGGTCTTGAGGCCAATCAACCAGCAAAATTATGTGGTCAACTGCTAAGTCATTCTGGGCGTAATAGTTACACCCATTGTCACCCATATGTAAATGGCATGGGAAAACCTGAAACAGAAACAGGCATTATTCAAGTAGCATTGCCAGCAGTGGTAACTGGAGATGTCGATTTAACCAATAAGGAATGGGGGCAGTTTGCATATTTAGGTGATGCTGACCAACCTGCGTATAATTAAGGAGAGAATATAATGGCTAAATTAAAAGTAAATAATCAGATAGTAGATCAATTTTATGACTTCGGTACACCGCCTGACGCAACCATGCAACTAGTGCATGAACAGTTCGGGGAAAGCGCAACCTATGTTGTTGAACTGACTGAACTTGAAGAAATAGCTCTATCAAAAGCAACTAAACGGGCAGACATCACCACGCAAGTGGCTGATACAGACTCATTGCTAGGTACAACCTCAGACACCACGCACTTACTCCTTAACGAACTCAGTGGTTTTATTAATAAGCTTAACAAAGCCACCACATTGGCAGAAGTACGCGCATCAGCTACGTCATTACAATCAGCAATTGGCCATATTGAGGCAGATGTGGCAGCTGGGTCGTTAACGTTCCCGTATCAAAGCAAAGGTCAGCAAAGCGTAATGAATGAAATATCAGCGCGCGCTACTGCGGTTAACCAAGTGCTTAGTAAGTAAACCTCAGCAATACATATTGGTGATAATGGCCGCGTTATCACGTTGCCCGTAAGGCCACCACAAGTAGGTGTTACGGGCAAGGTGTTTGGCCATTAACAATATGATATAGCGAGCGTTTAGTTTTACAAATTATGAGTTTAACAAATTATGAGTTTAACGAATTTTAGCGCCATCGAACTCAACCAACTTCCTACGCCAAGCCTTGTAGAGTCTCTTAGCTTTGACGCCATAAGCAGTGCGATCCTCGCAGATTACAAAACCCGCTTTCCAGGTGCGCAGCTAAATTTTGCCAGCGATCCCGTGATAAAACTCATTGAGTGTTTTGCGTATCGAGAGTTATTAGTAAGAGCACGCATCAATGAAGGAGCCGAAGCTGTTTTATTGGCAAAAGCCACCCGCACTGAGCTGGACTATTTAGGGCAACGATTTGGTGTAAAAAGGGCGGTAAGAGTAGGGGTTGATCAGGCAAATAACATCAATAATGTCGCGAGTGATGATCCAAGCGCATTTGAAAGCGATGAACGTTTTCGTACCCGTATTAAACTGGCATTAGAAGGGTTTAGTACCGCTGGGCCGGTTGGGGCGTATGCGTTTCATAGTTATAAGGCGTCTTCACATATCAAAGATGTGTTTATTGAAGCGCCAGAGTTTGTGATGCAAGCGCCTCCTTCAACCATGGCTGAGCAATTACCCAGCGGGACTATGCTGCTAAAAAACACCTATAGTGCCGATTTAATTACGCCCATGCCCGGTGATGTTGCTATTACATTATTATCTGATGAAGGGAATGGCACGCCATCAAATGCTGTTTTACAGGCAGTTGAGCAACATTTAAATCAAGATGATATTCGCCCACTCACAGACAGGGTAAATTTGCTAAAACCCCACATCTTCGATTTTGAGGTCAAAGCAAAACTGCATTTATACCCGGGTTTAAATGCCGATGAAATATGCGCTGAGTCACAAGCGGCATGCCAAGCGTGGCTCAATACTCATCACAAGCTTGGTCACGATATTTCACTCTCGGGGTTATATGCTGTGTTGCATAGCGCAGGGGTGCAGCGAGTGGAATTAGTTAGCCCCACAGCCGATATTGTGGTTGCACAAAATCAAGCGGCATATTGCACGCAACTAACGGTTTCTGTAGAGGCGCAGCGCAATGTCTAATAGCGATGAACGTCCAACTAAGTTAACGCTTGCTAATAGCTCATTGCTTGAGTCGTCATTGCTTGAAGCCAGCGCACGCCTTGAAGACATACCTGTTCAGTTAAAGCATCTGTGGAACCCAAATAATTGCCCAGCACATTTTTTACCTTGGCTTGCTCATGGTTTAAGTGTTGACGCATGGGACAATGCGTGGCCTGAGCACATTCAGCGTCAAGTGATTGCAGCCAGCGTACCAAATCACCGTATTAAAGGAACGGTCGGGGCGCTAAAGCAATCCCTCAATGCACTCGATGCAGACTTAGAACTACAAGAATGGTGGCAAATCGGTGGCCCACCGCACAGCGCCCGAGTATTGGCTTTGGCTAAAAACAACTTAGATGAACAGGGCGCAAGCTTTATCACCCCTAAGTTGCAAGCACAACTGTGGCAGGCAATTGCTGCTAACAAACCTTGTAGAACGCAAATTGACTTTCATATTGGTAATATTCAGCAAAATAACGTGTACTTGGCGGCCGCAGGGCAAAGCACCACGCTAAAAACCAATCACCTCGCGCAAAGTGTTGATGGCGAGTTTGATACCAGTTCTGTCACGTTACAAAGCGTTGCCAGCACTCATGAAATAGGCACTGGGCGGTTAACGCAAAATGCCGATGACCAATTCGACTTAAGTCATATCACAGTACAAGGTGCAGCCAGTAACTATGAAATAGGCACTGGGCGGTTAGCGCAAAATGCCGATGATCAATTCGATTTAAGTTATATCACAGTACAAAGTGCAGCCAGCAATTATGCAATAGGCATGGCGCAGTTGCAGCAACAAGCTGATGGAGGTTTTGCGCTTTGCCAAACTTATGTTGCTAACACCACAAACACCACCACATTTCAAACTTCATACATGGAAATTCTATGAATACTTATCAACCTATAATTACGCAAGCTGGCTTAAATAAAGCGGTTAATGCGAAGGAAAAGGGGTTGAGCGTACACCTCAGCCATATCGCGATTGGCGATAGGGGATATACGCCAAACAAAAATGACACAGCCCTGAAAAATGAAAAAGACCGAGTAGAGACGGGTGACGCTACCGACTACAAAAATGGTCAGTTTCGCGTGTCGGGTAAATTCACCAGCGACACCGATTATGCAGTACGAGAGGTCGGTTTTTTCTTATCAGACGGTACTTTATTTGCCCTTTGGTCACATCCTGAAAATGTGCTTTTTTACCTCACGCCCATGGCAACGGTTGTGCAGGGGTTTGACTTATTACTCAGTGCCGCGCCACACGACGCCATTACCGTCACCCACAATGGCGACTTAAAAATGTATTACGACGACGTGTTTATGCAAATGACCCAAGTACAAACTGAAATGCTGACTGCACAAACGCAAACCAACACCAATATCGTCAATCTTTATCAACAATTAGCCGGAAAAGGACTTTTATAATGAGCACCATCGAGTCACAAATTCAAAAACTCAATGACACAAATGCAGAGTTAGCCCGAGTAAATAACGAGCTAACCAGTGCAGTGCGCACTCATACGAGTAAAATTAACAATGAAGTAGCAGCGGCAAAAAATACCATGTCAGCAGCCACAGCCAGCGCTATCAGCGAAGTAAAGGCCGATGCCAATGCAGTAAATGATGAAATTAAAGCGCGCATGGACGACGCGGTAGTCCCTTGGCTACCAGCTATGACCAAGGTACAGTTTGATGCATTACGTGCTGATCGTAAGCAACAATACGCGGGCAGCGGGTTTGTTGAGTGGGGGAAGCATGGCGGGAGTCAATTATCGAAAGCTGTAAATGATGGCCTGTGGACCTATATACATGGCAATTACGCGAATAACCTTATGTTAGGGCGATATGATGACGCGATTGATGTGGTCGGCTCATCTAAAACGGAAGAGCCTATCATATCGGTAGATGGCGTTTTACTAAAGCTTAAAGGTGTTGGTAGTGAAGCCTCTTATCATAATCGTATATCATTTCCTCAAGCCCCCGATGGCACCAAAACGTACGATTCTGCTACTGGGTCAGTAACAAAACACACCAATGCTGAAGTCGCATTCGCGTCTGAAACAGCCACCAATAAAGTCATTACCTCACGCAAAGACCTCGTGTTTTTAGAGTCATGGCATGAAAAAATTGCTGATAAAGACGTAGTTTACCCGTTGGGCAACGTGCAATACGGCGCAAGCAGCTATGAAGGTATAGCACTATCCAATAACTTGGTTGCACAAGGCTATTCAGCCTTTGGCGAGTGGGATGAGAACACTAAAGGTTATGGTGTTAAGTGGTCGTCATTAACCGACGCACAAAAAGCGCTGTTTTTAAGTGATCCCGAGCATAATATTTATTTTGACCCGCAAGCCAAAGCGTATATTCAAGTGCGTTACAGAATACGGGTTGTTGAAGGACTTGGGGATGATTGGGTTGAATCAATAACACCCACAAATAATAATTACTTTCGATATAATAAATATCACCAAAGTGGATATGTCAGCCCTCAAGGTGTTGGTACTATAGCAAAAGATTTTAATCGATCTTACCCTGTATTTACATCTGCAAATAGAAGTGATGCGGCTCTAAAACATGATGATTATCTATATGGGGCCGCCGTCTCAGGCAATAAGCCTGCTGAAGTAATCGCATTCGAAGGCTTATGTTTTGCTTTGCCAATCGCCCTCGTCCAACGCATGAACCAAGGCGCTTATCACCCAGTTTATAATCCAATGGGGTGTGCAACATTTGCACAGTCAGGATTGGGGTATGCAAGTAAATGGTATCAAATTACCAGTAATATCTCTTCGCAATTAGCATGTTTTGTAGACTTTACCACTGGAGATGCGGGTCGCTCACAATTGTCTGGTTACATTGGTTCAACACATGGTTCAGGTCGTTCCGACCAATACAAATACTACGACGCTATCTACGCGGGGCAAGTAGAAGACTTACGCCTCAATGCCAACAAGCTTGATGTAAATAAGTTGCGTGAAGACAGTATACGTAAGGCGGTTGCGGGTACCTTGCGTGGTAAAGGGAAAGTGCTTTTTACTCAGTTTAAAACATTAAATCAAGGCTACTACCGTTTTTCAAATCAGTATCATGCGTCGTTTTTCAATTCAGCCACGGACGGACAGTTATTAGCAATGCATGAAAATGAATATGCTGCTGGTACATCTGTTATGGTGTGGCAGCCAGCCACAAATACTGTGCTTTATGGTCGAATATCAAACTCTAATGGTCACATTTATCTTACAAAAAACTTGAGCAATCTGGGCAATAAGTTACATACACACCCTTTGAATAGCACAGGATTAGTAAGTACAGAGGTATGTTACTTTGCTCAAGTGAATTATTTGGCACCAGAATTCGACTCACTTCCTTGGATAGACATAGTAGGGGACCCAGAACGAATTGCAGCCACATTCCCTGATGGAGTTGTTGGCCAGTGGTTACCAAAGCTACCAGATAACTCATCCGGTTACCCGTTAAATAGAAAGATGACCAATACAGTTCTAAATGCAAGTTATAGCAGAGATTTAGGTGCTACATGGGCAAATACAAATGTTGGACATAATGCTTTGTTGAATACCAGTTCAGGCAGCTGGAATCCAGAAGTTGTTGCTTTATTGACCTATGAGAGCCAAGCCAATTTTACTGAGTTGGCAACTAGCTCAAATATTGTGGATAGTCGTGTCGGTGATGTATTTGTTTCTCTGAGTGCGAGTACAAATCAAGGGAATAGATTGCATCCAAGCTTAACCAATAAAATTGGTAAGTCAGGCGTATCAGACCCAACTTTTAAATCGTACTCTGTAGCATCTAGCCAAGTGATGAATGATAAGCTGGTATATGAGCCTAAACATCCATTAATGGATGTGGCAAAGCCAGCAAACAACTCACCTGCTGTGAAAGCTCTCCCTACCATTACTGAAAAAAATGGATTGTATTACCTACAATTACACGGTGCTGAATTAAAACACCATACACCCACGTTTACTGATGTAAACCCAAATGCAAATACCAACTTCATCGAAGGGAACTTTTATCGTTTAACAAATTATGGTTCTAAAGGATATTACGTGTGTGAAGTAACGAAGACATTTGTGCTTTATACCAATACAGACTACATCCAAATGGAGAACGGAGACATAGTTCATGGGCCGACAAACCAAGTTGTATTACGAAAATTAAATACCGCAGATGGGAGCGGTTGGGGCGATGACCAAACTATCCCCATCGTTAACGGTGAAGATGTAAAAACTGACCTTAATGGCAATGCCGTTAAAGTTTTCTGCCACCACACGCAAATCCCACTTGGCATCGCTCATAACGACTAAGGAAAGACCATGACTCAAGCACAAATAAATGAACAAACAAATCAACAAGCAGGCACTCAATCAAGTGCTCAAGCAAGCACTGAACTTGAAGCGCTGGTAGCTGGCACTCCTGAGCATACGGTGACAGTTCATGCCGCAGAAGTGGCAGTAGCAGAAACGGCTCATGAAGCGACAGTCCATGAAATAACGTATCAAGATGTGCAAACTAAAATGGCATTGCGTCATCCGCGAGCGCAAATTGATGCACTATTACAACAAGCCATTGAGCAAGAGCAAGCGACATTTGCAGCGACACACGCGCAGTGGCTGGTGGATGTAGCGCAAACACAAGCATCGATTGATGCGGCCGTGGCACATAATGCAACTAACCCGGATGAACCAAAGGTCGTGCCTGAGCTGCCAAGTGAGCCTGCAATTGATATGGCGCTGCGCCGAGCATGTTATAAGCAGAGCTTTGTTGACGTTGATTTAGCACTGGCCACCGAAGCAGAGCCCGCCAAAGTGGTGTTTGATGATGATGCATTGATTACCTATCACCACCCAGCAACCGAGGCGCACAGCGCTGAACACATTGAACAAGTCAAACGGGAACGCTTTAAAGCGCAGCGCGCCATTGACGTCGCAGCCATTACAGTTGAGGTTGAAGGGCTGGTATTTGATGGCGATGAAATGGCGCAAACCCGTATGGCCCGTGCTGCAGTTGTTATGGATGACACCGAAAGCGTCTCTTGGGTATTGGCTGACAATAGCCAAACCAGTGTGAATAAAGCGCAACTGGTCGCTGCATGTAAAGCTGCTGGCCTTGAGCAAACTCGGTTATGGATGAATGATCTGTAATACTCAAGATTAGTTAACCTCAGGCTTTGATAAGGGTTTTGGAATAGAAAATGTTTTGAATTATCCAGAGCTGAGGTTAATTACAATCACTCTAGCCACTTATATTGAGTAAACGCTTTATAAGTGGCTAATATCGCTTTAATCTTTTTTGTTTTTAAGTACGTGCGCATATCGAACCCTTATTATGGTCATTTATTGTGAACACTTAATATTATTTAAGGTTGCCCTTACTATTATTGATATTAGGTCAATATTGACCGTTTCCATTCCCATATTCTTGCTATTATTCCCTTATATTTGAAATACCTGTCAATTATTAACTCTTCACATTCAGTGCATTCATATGGTCATTTTTTGCCTGTAGGGTCATTACTTTTAATGGCATTTATCAGCACTTTTTTATTTAACCTGAGGTTATTTATTTTCAAACCCTTATTAAGAATAGTTTATGCCAACATCTCAACTTTTGGATTTATCTAAGTTACCCGCCCCAGCAGTGCTTGAACAGCTTGATGCGGAGCAATTACTCAGTACGTTGAAAAACATGCTGATCACCAATAACCCTGAACTAGCCAGTACGTTAGCGTTAGAGTCAGATCCATTAACGCAATTATTAAATGCGTATGCCTATCAAAGTTCCTTATTACGAGCACGGGTCAATGATGCCGCTAAATCGACTTTGTTAGCCAGTGCAATGGGTTCTGATTTAGATCATATTGCCACGCGTTATAGCGTGACTCGCTTGGCAGGGGAGAGCGATGAGCGATTACGTCAGCGTATTTTAAAAGCCTTTCACAGTCTCAATACGGCCGGTACCCAAGAAAGTTATGAGTACCATACGCTCAGCGCAGATGCACGAGTCAAAGACGTGTTCGTGACCAGCCCCAGTCCGTCACACATTGTGATCACTATTTTAAGTAATGAAACCCCAAAAGGGTTGCCTTCAAACGATTTAATGAACAAGTTAGAAACCACGTTTGGCTTAAAAGCGGGAGATCAAAACTCAGTGTCGGATGTGCTCAGTGCTCAAAAGATTCGACCAATTGGTGACCGAGTACAATTATTAAGTGCCAAAACGCGCACATTTAACTTACAGGCAAAAATTAAACTAGAGCTGGGCCCAGGCCACGCGCAAGTTGAGCAACAAGTGCGCAATAAGGTGGCTGGATATTTAAGTGAACGCGCGGGGTTAGGTAAACATATTAAACGTTCTGCACTGTTTGCTGTGCTGCACCAAGCAGGCGTTGAGGAGGTTGAACTGCTGAGCCCTATTGATAATATTTTGGTGCAAAATGATGAAGTAGCGTTGTGCGACAACGTGCTAGCAGGGCTTGAGTTTGAGGTGCTTATATGAGCACTGAAATAAACCATATAGACAATGGTGAGTTAACCTCCTTAACATGCGCCCATACTCAAGAGGGGGAATTTAAATCGCTTCACCATGGTAGTGTGCTACAAGCTCAATTACAAAAGCTGATCGATACTGAGTTTAAAGCCCTTGCCAAAGGAGCGAATACGGTGTCAAGTCTGTGGTTACCCGACACTTGCCCACTAGAACACCTACCGTGGCTAGCATGGAGCCAAGGTGTAAAAGAGTGGGATGAAAGCTGGCCTGAAGCTATTAAACGTCAAGTGGTTGCCGATAGCTATCTGCAGCATCAGTATTTAGGGACGCGTTATGCTATCACTAACGCACTGGCGCACTTTGATATGGGGGCACAAATAAGTGAGTGGTTTGAGCACCACCCCATGTCTGAACCGGGTACTTTTCGGGTTGACGTGTATGTGTCGCACCGTGGCATAGACTTACCACTTATAAAAGAAACCCGTAAGCTCATTGACCGCGCCAAGCGTAAATCGGTTGACTATAACTTGCATATGAACTTGCAAGCTAAACCCGTGGTTGAACTTAACAGCATTCATTGTAGCTCCTCAATGACCACCATTTATCCTTATACTCATTAAAGAATACACCTTATGTCAAATTCTCAATATTGGACCATACTCACGCGCGCTGGCCGTGAGAAAGTATTGGCGGCCATTGCCAATAAACACACTGTAAAAATCAGTGAATTTGCGGTTGGGGACGGCCAGATAAGCCATACCTCAAATGACTTAATTAATCGT
This sequence comes from Pseudoalteromonas sp. MMG012, assembly GCF_018100875.1. Classification (NCBI taxonomy): domain Bacteria; kingdom Pseudomonadati; phylum Pseudomonadota; class Gammaproteobacteria; order Alteromonadales; family Pseudoalteromonadaceae; genus Pseudoalteromonas; species Pseudoalteromonas sp. MMG012. Next base: position 21,831 of record NZ_JAGJEF010000035.1, on the reverse strand, counting down.
CAATATCGTAGTCATACCAGCGCTTTAAAACAATTAACGCACAACAATGCCTTAATAGAAGTGGTTGGGATAGTCCCTGCCACAGAGGGCGGGTTTTATGTACGTGAAGCGGCATTTTATACCGATGATGGTGAGGCATTCGCCATCATTAATTACCCTGAAACGTATAAACCGGCAGCAGCAGATAACGCCGCCGCAGAGCTCGGCATAAAAGCAGTGATTGATGTTGTTAATGCCCAAGTGGTGAGTGAAAAAATAGATCCCTCGATGATTTATGCCACCAAAGAGTGGGTGAGTGACCAAGTTGACCACAGCGAACTCAGTGTATTGACTCAAGTCGGCAAAAATTGGACCTTTGATAATGGCACCAGTACCACGGTGAACATTAATGCGGATAGTACGGGTATGGCAACACTCAATGTGTGTTCGCTGGATGGGGTGGAAAATGAGCAGACAACAGGCCGTGTTTATGTGGGGCAATCACTGCGTCACGGTGGTGGTATTGAATACAATGGTGACAATAACCCCGTAACAACGGGAGCTGGTGCTGATCATATTAGTTTTTTTAGAAGCGATGGTAGCGGGTTGCACTGGACAGCAAGAAACTATGTTTACAGCAACGACTGGGAATTTCGCGGCGCGGTTAAATCGCCTAATTTTATTGAAGGTGGTACAAGCTTAAAAGATAAATACCACGGTAAAAGCGACAAGCTGGCGCGTTTTGAAAGCTCAGTAATTGATACGAGCGGTTCGTATGATTTAACCATTGGAGGCAAGCGTGCTTTGGTAGGGTTTGAAGACAGGTTAGTCATTAATTACGATTCAGACTGGTCACGCGTTGATGCAGGTGGCACGTGGCGTTTTAGTGGCAACATTGAGCGCAATTCTCACAATAGTGGCTACCTTGTTGGTTCGCATAATAATGTGGGTGACAGTACGAGCAAAACCAACCCCATCTACACCATTGGTAGTAACCATAATCCAAGTGAAACTGAACTAAATAATATGTATGGCATTGGGTATACTCATGGCAATGCGAGTTTTGCCCCCGGTGGTGCTGGATGGGGTATGTATGTTGCAGCCGATGGCGATGCAAGGATTTTTCTAGATGCATCTCATGGGCGTATTCATACCACTGGAGATGTATATGAAGCTGGCACAAAGCTCAGTGATAAATACCTTGGCAAGGCTGCTAAAGCAGTAGACTCAAGCAAACTCAATGGCGCAGTTGAAGCTACTGAGCCAACAGTCAATACAATTGTCAAAAGAAATGCGGCTGGTGATTTACAAGCGCGCTTACTCAGAGCAACTTACCCAAGCCAAACGACAATGAACGGTGCCATTGCTTTTAGGGTCAATAACCATGATGATAATTACACCCGCTACTGCTCAAACCCTACTGCCATAGCTGATTGGTTAAAAAGCCCGCTCGATAGCCGTTACCTTGGCAAAACCGCCAAAGCAGTCGATACAGCTAAATTAGAAGGCAAAAGCAAAGCTCAGGTAATTAGCGAGGCGAGAAACGGGCTTGCTCAAGTAAATACTTCAACATCATTTAAAAATGCCACCTTTGACAATGGCACCAGTACCACGGTGAATATTAATGCCGATAGCGCTGGCATGGCGGCGTTAAATGTGTGTTCAGGAACGAATGACGGTGCTCAAGCCACAGGCCGTGTTTATGTGGGGCAATCGTTAAATAATGGTGGCGGCATTGAATACAACGGTGACAATAACCCAGTAACGACAGGCGCTGGGGCTGACTATATTACTTTGTTTCGAAATGGTAATAATGATTACCAATGGACAGCTAGAAATAAGGTTAACAACAACGACTGGGAATTTCGCGGCGCGGTTAAATCACCTAATTTTATTGAAGGTGGTACGAGTTTAAAAGATAAATACCACGGTAAAAGCGACAAGCTAGCCCGATTTGAAAGTTCATTTATTGACATAAACTACGGCGGTCAAGATTTAAAGATACGCAATAAGCGCGCATTGGTTGGCTCAGTAAATGAATTATCAATCAACCACGGCTCAGATTGGCAAAATGTTACAGCAAACGGCAAGTGGCAATTTGCAGATTCGATAAACACTAATGGTGATATTACAGTCACTAAAAACAACCCGTGGTTAACGCTTAAAAGTAGTGAGTCAGGCAGTAATAATAACGAGCAAGCTGCGGGCATTTCAATTGGCGAAAGTGGACGAACTAGAGATGCATCATTACACCTAAGCTACACAGGGGATGGTCTCAGCTTCATTGGCATGGGCAACTTAGGCTCAGACAATATTGCTGATAAGTGGGCCATGAAAATGCAATATCAAAGCACATGGGTGTGGTTTCGCAGCGCAGTGTTAATTGGTGATGGACACACTCAATTATCAAAAGGGAGCGGTAATTCACTAAAGATAAAAACCAATCACGGATATGTTGATATTGGCCCACAAAATGCTGGTCATTGTCATTATGCAACATCTTTGTCAAACCATTGGTTTAACAAAGAGATTAGAGTGCAAGGCGAAATCTACGCGAGCTCGGGCTACAACAAACGCGTATATCACCAAGGATATAAACCCAGCGCCAGCGATGTAGGTGCATTTCAGCGATACAGCGGACAAACAACAACGGTAAATAAAGACAGCTTTACCACCATTGCAAAAGTGCTTGGTTCAAGCTTAGCATCAAGTATTAACTTGCAACTAAAAGGTACAACGGGCAACACTGTTGTTAACGTCAATGCGGCTATATTGGTGAATCACCATTCAGACATTGTGATTGATTCGATGTGCGGCGGTTACACAACAATTCAGCTAAAAATAATTAGCAACAATAACGAGCAATATTTAGTTCAAGCTAAGCTCGTCAGCGGCAACCCACTATCATTACGCTGCGATATTTTGTCATACACAGATGATGATGTAAGCATTGGCAGTTTTGATACAGCGGGTTTTACATATGAGCATGCACATACAGTAAAGCGCTTTGGTCGCCAGCTCAGCTCAAGCGGCGCAACGGGTATGCAAATAAATGGGCATGAGGTTGCACACGCAGGCAACATCTCAGGCTACGCAGAAAAACGCACCGTTAAAGCCAGCGGCACACTCACTGCAAACAGTAAAAACCATTTAACCGCCACCGCCACATTTACATTGCCAGATGTGACAAATTTAAGCGAAGGCACCACGGTTGTTGCATCAAAAGCCATGGCAGTGTCACCAACCATTCAAACCCACGGTGTACAAAACGGGAATACAGAGCATATCGCCATGATGCGCGGCACCACCATGCTCACAGACACCAGCGTGCTATTTGATAGACACTGCACGCTCACATTTATTTTAAATTCAGAAAAAAATTGGGAGATGCAATAGTGAGTACACAAGTAAGTAGCCTTAGTGGAGGTGGCGTAAAGCGCGTGATTAGAGGAATTTATGCAGGACAGGTACGGGCAGGAGGCATTATTACATTACCGAGCGTCAATTCTAATAAAACAATGGTAAATATGAACACCAGTGCATTTTATGGAAGTAATATGTCAAATAATGGAGACGGGTATGGAGGATGGGCTAGCAGCATTTACTGCGAATTAAAAAGTAGCACTGAGTTATTAGTGAGTAACCGTGTTGATATGTACATTCATAGCTCCACGAATCCCATACATGTAAGGTATGTTAAAGTTGTGTGGGAGGTCATTGAGTATGTATAACTACGCGCATTTAGATGCAAATAATCACGTCATCGGTATCTATATTTTTGATGAAGCTGTAAATGTTAGCGATTATATTTTGTCAGACACCGCGCAGCTAGGTGATGTTTATGACCCAGAGAGTGAGTTGTTTTCTAAGGCAGAGGTAGCGCAGGACCCTCCACCCTCATTCCCAAATGTTGACCTTACAAACACCACCGTCACCAGCCCCAACGCCAAACTTATCGGCAACATTTGGTGGCTACCCAAAGACGAGCCGTTCACCATAACCGCGAACGCCACGGGCTTGCCAGATGGCGGCTTAATGGTCATGGTTGAGCGGGTGATAAATGCCACGCAACCTGTTGATGATATTCGCTTTGTGGCGAATATCAAAGACGGCATTGTGACAATGCAAGGCAAGTTTGAGCAATCAGGCAATTACATCATCACCGCAAAGCGTTTAAACGCGGGGCTTGAGCGCATAGAAGCTCCGTTTAGATTGGCATTTGAACCTTTAGAGTTTGATGCGTACGTATCAGCGTAACAATGAGTAGATAACACTGCTTATTTGATTTTTATCATTGGCGTTTAAATACGCTTATATTAGTGTTTTACAAGGGGGTGGCATGACCACACATATTGATTTACAAACCCTGCCTGAACCAAACATCATTGAACCACTTTCTTATCAAGACATTTTAACCGAGCGTAAGCAACGTTTTATTGAATATGCACCGGCATACTCTGATGCCCTTGAACTTGAAAGTGATCCAATTAATGTGTGGTTACAGGTAGAAAGTTACCGTGAGGCGCTGCTACGCCAGCGCATAAACGACGCTGCTGCGTCGAACTTATTGGCCAAAGCAAGCCATGCGGATTTACAACATTTAGGGGCGTTTTATGGTGTATTGCGTCTTAACGAGGAGTCAGATGATGACTATCGATTGCGTATACGCGATAACACCATAGCATCAAGTACCGCAGGCAGTGATGTGCACTACCGTAAACATGCGCTCAATGCTGCACCAACGGACATTCTTGATGTGTCAGTCCAGAGCTTAAAAGATGGCTTAGTCACCATTACGGTGTTGGTTAAAAAAGAGCACGATGTTGATGAAGTGGTTGCCAAAGCTGCGAGTGCGGTGACCGCCAGTGATGTAAAAATGCTCACGGATACGGTAGATGTGAATAAAGCTGAGCTGATATACATTGATGTGGCGGCGGATGTTTATTTGCAAGAGAACACCTCTGAACGGGTATTTAATGAACTGCAAGCGTCACTTGCCAGTGCGTGGGAAGAAGAAGCGCGTTTGGGGTGGGATTTAACGCCCAGCTGGTTAAGCGCTCAACTGCACAAAAAAGGCGTGCGAGATGTGGTGTTGCGCCAACCTGAAAAATTACAAAGTATTGATAAAACCCAGTGTGCTGTGATGGGTACTGTCACATTAAAACTCTGTCAGTGAGGGGCCTATGCAAGTTACGAATGTTACGCATGTGAAGCAAACATCGCCGCCAGCTAATGAGAGTGAGTTACAACCGCACGCATTGCTACCCCCGAATCACAGCCAATTACAACAACAAGCGTTATTAAGTCAGCAGCATGCGCCATATAATGATGCTATTTCACAATTAACCAATTTAAAAGCTCAGCCAAATGATGCGTTGCTAATGTGGTTGGTGTGGGAATATGGCCTTGAAGCGATTTTGCCATATAGTACAAATTTACGGCAAACCTTAAAAGATGGCCTTGCGTGGCAACGCATTCGGGGCACACCGAAAAGTTTAGAATTGGCGCTCAGCTGGCTTAACTTACCGGCTGTGCACATTGAAAATACCGCACCAGGCAGGCATCATTACACCTATCAGCTTGATTTAGGTGAGTTGCCTAAAGGGCGTACCAGCAATGTGACTAAATTGGCACAATTATCAGCGCCAGTCAGTGCCAAGCTCACCCGGCTATATCATGGTTATGATATTCGTAATCAAACCTTATCAGGTGAGCGAGCCCTCTTTGGTCATATTCTATCAGACTATTCAGGTGTGCCTGTTTTTGAGCATGGTAAAATGCTCTGCAAAGCCAGTTTTGGTAATCGCAGTAGCCAACAGATAGACAGCTCGGTACAGCAGCTACATTTTGGCCATCATCGCACCCGCATTAAAACCAGTGAACAGCTCGATATTGTACAGCCATGGCGTTATTATCTAAGTGGCAATGTTCCATCGCGCTTACCAAATCAGCTGGTTCGTCACCGCACCACCAGCCAGCAAAAAATACTGGCTCAACGTGGCTGGGTTGGCACATGGCAAGGCGGTTGGGTGGGCGATTTACACGGCACCGTAAATGGCAGCCAAGGCCAGTTATGTAAAGCCGTGATTGCGCATAGTCAAATACGCACCGTACAACCCCTTTACTTTGCTGGTGCTAATACGGGCCGCATGAACTTTGGTACACTGAATATGACCTCAAAAATACCTACCTCATAGGCCGTAGGCGCGACTTTACGTTGCGCTTATTGGTATTTAACACCGCACCGGATGGCACTGCGCTCAAATAATACGAGGTGCAAAACCCAAATTAATGCGAGGCATAAAACCTCGCCTACGACGACATTTCTTATTTTACCTTCCCACAGCGGACAAATTTACCTTCAAAGGACCTTCCCATGACAATCGAAAACGGATTAACCCAATTACAAGTTGATGTTGCAGAGCTGACAGACGAAAGTGTGAAATTAGCCAACAGTGTAACCAGTAGCTTAGCCGAAATTGACGCGGTAAAAGGCGATATTCAAAACACCCATAATTTTGTAGACAGTAACTACCAAGCCATGAACGATTGGCAAACCAAACACGGCACTGTGACATTTAAAAACCTACAAGGCCAAAATAAACAGGTCAATACGCTATCAAAACTGATTTTAGACAGTGAAAAAATCAACCCCAATGCACATGTAATGAGCAAAGCCCAATTTGACGCGTTGCGCGAGCTGCGCAAACAGCAATATGCGGGGAGTGGTTTTGTGGAATGGGGGAAGCACAGAGATGGAGGGTTAGAGGTTGCCATTAACCAAGGTATGTATGACGCTCAGGTTACAGCGAATACAATAAAGCTTGGGCGTCGAGACAGTGACGGATTAGGGGTATCAAAAGCAGCGTTTCCATTAGCGGTTGTGGGTGGCGTTCAACATGTTATAGAGGGCGTAAACGAACCTGATTCCATATCCAACAATATTCCTTTTCCACCCGCGCCGGACGGCACCAAAACCTATAATTCAGCCACGGGTGTTGTAACTGAGCATGCAAGCGCTGCACAGGCTTTTGAAGGGGTAGTAGAGAATGGTGATTTTCGAGATGGCGCTAGTAATTGGACTCCTTATAATGCAACCTTGTCAGTTACTGACAGGGTAATAACGGTGACATCCACCACATCTGGTACAGGTAACGCATCCCAGCAAGCCAGTCTCACTGCTGGTGTAGAGTGCATCGTCAGAGTCGTAGCAAGGCAAGGAACGAATAATGGCACATCAGCTAGCCTCTCTTTTTGGAATGCAACAGATGGTCATATGCAGCAAGTTACTCTTGATAGCACTGAGTTTAAAGAGTATATACTGCGTGGTACTCCGACCGTAGATTCTGTCGTCATATTTTATACTGGTACTGGCTTAGGTTCTGAGGTTATTGTATCTAATGTATCAGTCATGCCAGTAACCGAATCAGTCATTACTTCACGTAAAGACTTGGTGTTATTAGAAACGTGGCATGAGAAGATTAGCGATAAAGACATTGTATTCCCTCTTGGAAATGTTCAATTTATTTCAACAATATCAGAATCAAGCGGCGTTCCCGTATGGCCTATTGAAAGTACTTTTGGCATACCTAAGTCTTATTCGGCTTTCGGTGAATGGGATACTGTTACGGAGGGTAGGGGGGCTAGATGGTCAACTATATCGGATAAAGAACGTAAGAAGTTCGTAGATAACCCTGAAAACAACATCTACTACGATTCAGAAGCTGATGAGTTGATTCAAGTTAGGTATAGGGTTAGAGTTATTGAGGGACAGAGAAATGAGTGGCACCGAGTACAGGCGGATGACACTACCGTAATTAATAAATTTTTAGGGCATAGCTCAAGTAATCAACAAAGTGTTGTAAAGCCAAGAGGAGCTCGTATAGAAGTACTTGACTTGGGATCGCATCCTGAGGGTGGTTTAGGTATGTACAAAACGCCATTTACAGTTCAGTCAAATCCGGAGTCTGGTATTGGCGCTTTCTTTGCGTGCAAATACGATGGTTCTGTTGTGCAAGGTATTTCGTCAAATAATAAATGTTATTCAATCCCAATCGCTCTAGTCCAACGCTTAAATCAAGGCGCTTATCACCCAACTTATAATCCTATGGGTTGTAAAACTTGGGCTGCAGTTGGGGTAAGTCTTAATCTTAAATGGCACTCTAACTGTGCTGTCGGTTTAATTAACTCTACAGCTCATTGTTTTGAACCAGAAAACCTAGGAACGAGACCAACACCTACAGCACGTTCAGGCTATATTGGTGCAGAAGATGCTGACTCAGGTCGCTCAGACCAATATAAATATTACGATGCTATCTACGCAGGACAGGTAGAAGATTTACGCCTCAATGCTAATAAGCTTGATGTCAATCAGTTACGTGAAGATACCATGCGTAAAGCTGTAGCTGGTGAAATGCGAGGTAAGGGAAGTGTACCATTTACCAGTACCTACATTTCAAGTAAGACAGTTACTGGTAGTTCTTCTGGCGCCATCAAGATTGCTTACGGAGATATTACTGGTTTTGGTTCTGTATATGAAGATAGATTGGACTTAGAAGATAATTGTTTTGGTCAGGTTGTAGAGGATGCGACAGGCAAAGTACATGACATCATCAGTGTTGGTAGTGATGGTTCAGCTTGGACTTTCTTTGTTTCTGACCCTATTCCAGTAGGTCTTGTTGTCAGTGCAGCTCTATACAGAACTGATATCCTCTCAGCAGAATACGACTCACTCCCTTGGGTAGATATTATCGGAGACCCTGAACGGATTGCAGTCACATTCCCTGATGGGGTTGTTGGGCAATGGATCCCTCAGATTCCTGATGGTTCCCAATTAGAGTTAAATCTCAATAGAAAGTCAGAAGGCTCTATTATTTCAACCCTATATACTGATAATGATGCTTCAAGCTGGACATCAATTTCTACCTCAGTTAACGGAATTACAAATACTATTACAGGTACTAAACCGTCAACACGGGTTGAACTTCATACATACGAATCACCTTCAAATTTCACTGTATCCTCAAGTAGCACAGCTGTAGTTGGCGATGTGGGCGATGTATATGCTAGCCAAGCACATCAAGTAAAGTACGGAAATAGGTTACAACCATCTCTAATGGGTAAAGTAGGTAAGCGTAGTGGTGGTGCTTATTTACAAGAATTTGTATCTATAACTAAGTATTCTAAATACGCTCCTGATGGTGATTTAGGGTGGACTTCTGTCATTGGAGATGATCCGCTACATGCACCATTAAGTTTAGATACACCAAACGACAACTCACCTGCAGTTAAAGCACTCTCAACCGTCACTGAGAAAGACGGACTACTGTATTTGCAGCTACATGGTGCTGAATTGAAACATACACCTCGCACCATAGCTGACATGACTGTAATTAATGCGGGTTCTCCTACAGGATCTATTACAAAAGGTCATGTTTACTTGTTTCAGGGGTTTGATAATGCACTAGTAAACAGGCCGATGGTAGCATTAGTTGATCACGCAGGAACCACTTGGAACCCCAGTTCTTACAATGGTTATACTTTAAATGATTTAGGTGAAGTTATGACTAATACCGGTACTAAGTTCACTTTAATTCGTTCATTTGATAGCCATTGGGGTGATGATCAAACTATTCCTATCGTTAATGGCGAAAATGTTAAAACCGACCTGAACGGCAATACGGTGAAGGTGTTTTGTCACCATACGCAAATACCACTGGGAATTGCCAGTAACTAAGTCGCTAGTTTAAAACAAGCAAGCTTATGCGTAATAGCTGAGGGGATAGCCCCTCAGCCTAGGGCAACTTATAAAAGGGCTGGCTTTATAAGGGCTGCTCACGCAGAGCTAGTGGCATAAAGGATGTTATGTAAAAACCACTTACGTAAAAGGAATTCACATAAAAACAACGTATATAGAAACAATTTACATAAAACAACTCACATAAAAACCCCTGTATCACGCTTTAAGTGACTTTAAATAAGCGGCGTTTACCAAGTCGCTTTAAATCAGTAACTGTAAACCAGTACCGGGTAACTGATACGAGGTTATGTATTGGGCGGCACAGCAGGCCTGTTTCTCCAAGTATCTGAGAGTTAAAGCCTATTACTGCCACTTCTCACATGTGAGATGTAAAATGGCGAGGGCAAAGTTGTCCGTTATTGTTTTTAAGAAGGGGGTATAGTAGCGGTATTGTGAGCACAGGCTTAGTTGTGACTGTATGTATATCAGTTTGCTGAGGGCTAACGCAAAGTTAGCTATGCGCTTGCAAGCAATCGACTTACTTTATTCTGTATTTAATCACCTTAACAACCTATATCACTCAGCACGCGGTTGCGCGCTGGGCAAAGTGCTGTGTGGTTGGCACGATAAAATACATTTCATCCCCTTTTTTATGGAGAAAGCCATGACTACATCGACAACGTATTCGGCGGTAGTTTGGACTAAACAAGGGCTCGCTAAACTGATGTCGGCGTCACAGCAAGGATTGAATTTAACAATCACGCATGTGTCGGCGGGCAGCGAAGCGTATACGCCCAGTGATACCCAAACGCAATTACGTCAACAACAACAAATCGTGCCTATTGGAGGCGCAGAAAAGCTCGATAACAACCAACTACGGTTTAGCGCCTTATTTGACGGCGACTTAACGTATGATGTAAAAGAAATCGGTATTTGGTCAGAAGGGACCTTAGCAGCCGTGTACAGTATTGCTAATCAGCAACTCAATCATAAAGCAGCCAATGCAGCCTGGGTAGAAATGTTTACCCTCGATGTGTCGACGCTGCCATCAAATAACATCAGTTTTGAAGTGGGTGTGAATAACGCCAATATTTTTATGGCAAAAGAACTCGCCAGTTTGACTCACGCACAGTTATTGCAAGGTAAAAACCTCATACAGCAAGCACATAGCAATATGCTATTAGAAGAGCGCTTGCGCAAAGCGGGTTTATAGGGCTTTCATAGGGCGAATAATAGAGCTTATCGCGATGTAGCGATAAGCTGGGGTCACTTGCATGATGTCGGTAAATCAGAATTAACATTTAATACCGAACATCTAATATTTAGCAACTGATTCTTAGCACTTAATAGTTAGCACCTAATACCTAGTATTGACTACCGACACAATAACTCGGTAATGGCATCGACTTATGTGCCGCGCAGCAAGTAAGTCGCATAATAAACAGCGCACAATGCCATTTGCGAGAGACAAACCCCTTAGCATAATTGGTAGCCTTTAGGCTATTCAGACTAAGTGGGGGCCTGTTGTGAAGCACCTTTTAAATGGTTTGTACATAACAGGTTTTGAACGAGGAACTTTTTATGACTTTAGAACAAACACTCACAGATGTTGCTTTAGAAGCAGCAAAACATGCCGACTCAGCCAACAAGCTGATTGATGATGTGAAAAACGGTATCGACACCATTAATGTAGTATCACAAAATCACAGTGTGATGGACGACTGGCGCACCAAAACAGGCAAGGTGGCCTTTAAAGATACGATGGGTAACAGCCATGAGGTTGATACGCTCGCAAGCATTATTGCCGATGCCGAAAAAATAAACCCCAACCCCCATGTGATGACCAAAGCCCAGTTTGATGCCTTGCGTGAACTACGCAAAAAGCAGTATGCAGGCAGCGGGTTTGTAGAGTGGGGGAAGTGCTATCAACCCGAAGGCAGCTGGAGCCCTAAATGGATCAATAATGGTTTATATCAATCAGCGTTGTCTGCGGGATATACTAATGAGTTACTAACGGGCTCGCAAGGCACAAACCCACAAGGAGTATCAAACACCGATTACCCAGAAAGTGTGATTGATGGCGTGACGCATAAGTTAAGCCTAATTAATTCAAACAATTTAGATTTAATGAATCGGATTAAGTTTCCTGCCGCCCCAGACGGAACTAAGACTTATGACTCTGCTACTGGAGTTGTGACTGAGCATGCAAGTGCTGCGGAGGCTTTTGGTAGCTTAGCTAAAACTGCGAAAAGCCATGTATCGGATAGACTCATTAGCCATACTTATACAAATGGGGCCACATCGTTTCAGATGGTCGATAATACAGAGAGCGCTAGCGGGTATATCGATATTAGGCTTAATTTAACTGTCGGTGTTCGGTATGAAATTTCTATTGTCAGTGACGGTCCGATATCTCAAGACGTTTATGGTTCTCGCGTTAGAGATGCTTCCGATGGTACACATATAGCAAGTTTTTCAAATGAAAATGCAGCAGGAACCCATATAGCCATATTCACGGCACCAACAGCTGGTCACTCGATATTATTGTACACGCATGATACCACGACAAATTATAGTGAATTTTCTATTAGGCCAGTAACAGAGCAGGTCATTACTTCTCGTAAAGATCTCGTATTCCTTGAGTCATGGCATGAAAAAATTGCTGATAAAGATGTGGTTTATCCGTTGGGTAATGTGCAATACGGTGCCACCGCTTACCAAGGTATCGGGTTATTAAATAACTTGGTGGCACAAGGTTACAGCGCATTTGGCGAGTGGGATGGTAATACCACAGGTCATGGTGCTAAATGGTCTGGCTTGTCAGAAGCAAATCGCGCTAAGTTGTTGGCGAACCCTGCGCACAATATTTATTATGATCCAGTGGCCAAAGCCTACATTCAAGTACGCTATAGAGTACGGGTTGTTGAAGGGCTTGGGGATGATTGGCAAGCAGTCAATGCACATATGAGCGACACTGGTAATCCGACCAATTGGCTTGCGTATCGTGATGCTGATAATCAGCGGATTAAGCAGCGCGGTAAAGAAATTACATTCACCGATTTTCAAGCTGGCAATTCTGGTAGCGTATTGTTTAGAGGCAAGGCCTATGAGAAGTCTGGGGGGTGGGAATCAAATCGTGCTGGGGAGTTTCAAAGTGCAACCTATAATGTAGGTATAGCGCATGAAGGCAAATGTAATGCAATACCTATCGCGTTAGTGCAGCGAATGAACCAAGGTGCGTATCATCCTAGTTATAATCCGATGGGGACGAGTAAAAGGCGTATACGGGGAGGTTATTATTATTACTGGTACGAGAATCACGGATCACTTACGGATATAAATTCTGAATCAGATTGTTTTGACATTAATGCCAATAACGGTGGAGGAAATGGTGCAAATGGTTCACTAGGTTTCGGGTATACAGGCCGCTCAGACCAATACAAACACTACGACGCAATCTACGCTGGGCAGATAGAAGATTTACGTTTAAACGCCAACAAGCTTGATGTGAACCAGTTGCGGGAAGAGACGATGCGCAAAGCGGTTGCAGGCACTTTGCGCGGGAAGAGTAAGGTGCCATTCACCACCGTGTATGATTCTGGAGCAAATCCAATACCGTATGATACGACAGTGGACTATGTGCATGTTGTGGATAATACACAATATAGCATAGGAGACTATGTGGTTATTTATGATCCAGTCGATAAAGTTATTGTGAGTGAATTTGCAATTAGCACAATAAGTGCAGATGGAAATGGTCCTTTTATTGGCAGGGTTGATGAATTATTTACCTATAAAGCGGGCAGAAGTTATTGGGTTATTCACAGAGTAGAGTTAACCTCTGAATTCAACTCACTTCCTTGGGGTGGTATTATCGGAGACCCTTCACGGGTCGCGGCTACGTTCCCCAAAGGCGTTATTGGGCAGTGGATCCCTGAGCTACCTCGTGAGGGGGTTGGCTCTGTTCCTTTAAATAGAAAGTGTACTAACGCGTCGAGTCCACTCTCTCAAGTATTCTATACTGTTGATAATGGCGAAACTTGGTTGCAACGATCTCAGTCGTTTAGCAAGCAACTAAATACACTGGTTTTGGATACCACAATTGATAATCCACACAGTGTTATATTAGTTCACTATGAAGCGTCTTCAGACTTCACTCAAGCAAGTAATAATTCTGTGGTAATTGGTGATGTAGGTGATGTTTTTTACACGACTCATTCTAGTGTGGGGGAAGGCAATAATCTACAGGGCTCTCTTACAGGTAACGCAGGTAAAGCTACAGTGGACCCTGCTCAAGGTTTTGTCCCGCACCTTGGAGCATATAGAATAATAGGCAATGCATTAAGCACATATGGAAAATATGCACCAAGACATGCGGCATTGCCTTTAGCCTCTCAGGGAGGTCAGTCTCCAGCAGTTAAAGCGATGTCTACTATCACTGAAAAGGATGGTTTATTATATTTGCAGCTTCATGGTGCTGAGTTGAAGTACGATACCCCTGAATACACAGTGATTGATAACGCAATGCTAGATACCAATTTAGAACCGAATAAGCATTACTTATTTAAGCTTGGAACGGGAACCTTAATGGATGGAGGTTTATGGTATTGCAATCGTTCAATGTCGTCGGTATTAAATAGCCCCGCTTGGTACAAAAAAGACGACGGGACAATTGGTGCGATTAATGTTAATGGTGATCCGACGTTTTTAACCCCAGTTCAAATTGAAAATTGGGGCGACGACCAAACCATTTCAATCGTCAACGGGGAAGATGTAAAAACTGACCTCAACGGTAATACTGTCAAAGTATTTTGCCACCACACCCAAATGCCCATTGGCATTGCTCATAATTAACTTTCAACATTGAAACAGAGTTACTGGCGTACATAAATGTATGTCAGTGGCATAAGGAAAATCATGGAACTTAATGATCAAAGTTCGGCGAATACAGCCGACATTGCAGCGTCGACATCTGAACAAGCCGTGCTAGTAGAAGCGACAGAGGCAACGGCTCAGCATGTATCCTCACCAAATAGTATGAATGGTAGAGATGAGTCAGAGAATGAGGAAGTACCACTAGCCCGAATTACATATGAGGATGTATTGACTAAAATGGCACTGCGCCATTCGCAATCAGAGATTGACGCAGCACTTGCGCAAGCCATTGCCTATGAGCAAGCTCAGCATGTTGAAGCATACCAGCAATGGGAGCTAGAAGTTGTTATAGCGCAAGCCAAGCGTGATGACGCGCTTGCACATAATGCGACGGTAAAAGCGGCTGAAAATAATGGCGTAGAAGCCGCTTTGGTCGACGTGCCTGAGTTACCACAGCAACCA
This sequence comes from Pseudoalteromonas sp. MMG012, assembly GCF_018100875.1. Classification (NCBI taxonomy): domain Bacteria; kingdom Pseudomonadati; phylum Pseudomonadota; class Gammaproteobacteria; order Alteromonadales; family Pseudoalteromonadaceae; genus Pseudoalteromonas; species Pseudoalteromonas sp. MMG012. The sequence continues at coordinate 6,776 of NZ_JAGJEF010000035.1, read as the reverse complement.
AAAATAGACATGACACTGCGCCGCAGCTGTTACCGCACTGAATACGTTGAGGTGGATTTAGAACTCACAACACAAACGCAAGTACAGCGCAAAGAATATGACGATGAAGCACATGTGTTGCGTATTTATCCTACAACGCAGGCACACAGTGCAGAGTATATTGCACAAGTACAGCGGGCACGCTTTAAAGCAAGTCGAGCGCGTAAAATGGCACAGCAAACAGTTATTGTAGAAGGCATGGAATTTGATGCCGACGAGCTAAGCCAGCAGCGCATGTCACGCGCGTTATTGCTGATGGAAGATGCACAAACAACCAGATGGGTATTAGCCAATAATGATGTGGTGCAAGTGAGTAAAAAGCATTTGTTTGAGGCCTGTAAACTCGCAGGTGAGCAGCAATCAGCATTATGGGTGCCAGCATCTTAAAAGTGTGCTTTTTTGCACACAAATGATGCGTAGCGAGTTGCCTTAGAAACACGGTTACGTCAAATAATACGGTTACTTCTGGTAACACGAGTTAATTTAAACAACATACGTACTTTTAAGTAAAGCCGCATCCCCCGTGACGCGGCTTTTTGGGTTTTAGGTTTTCATGCAACACATGTGATGTGAGTAGATCCTAAAACAAATTGATGAACATAATAGGAGGTCATAGTGGCCATATTAACGCGAGTGGGCCGAATTGAACTGGCTAAAGCCGTTAAAGCACAAAGTATTTATTTAGCATGGGGGGCGGGAGAACAACAATGGGACACCACCCCTATTACAGAGCAAAGAACAAGCACACAATTAACCCAAGTTTTAGGATATCGCAAAGCGCGCAGGGTGTTATATTGTGAACCTGACGTTAATGGTGAAATTCAAGTGCCAGAAGGTGGCTTTACTGCCAGTTCGCAAGCAACGCCACATATATATTGTGAGTTCAATTACGACTTTACCGATGCCCTTGATAAAACCATACGTGAATTGGGCTTGATGGTGGGAACTCTGCCAAGTAGCGGCGAGCCCGCGGGTAAGTTTTATCATGCACCGAGCGACATTGTTGACCCAGGTGTGTTGATGTTGGTTGAGCATCGGCCTGCGATGTATCGAGATCAAGGGGTGCGTGAAACCTTTGAATTTGTCCTCAGCTTCTAGGTGACGACTATGACAGAGTTTATTAAAGATGTTTTGAAGGACGAATATTACCAAGGATTTGATGCATCTAAGCAATATCAGCAGTTGCTATTTAGAGCGGGGAAAGGCTTACAAAGCCGTGAGTTGAACGACTTACAGTTACAAGTTAACCAGCAGGTAAAAGGGCTGGGTGATGTCATGATGAAAAATGGCAGTATTGTATCGGGTGGGACTGTGGTGGTAGATACACAAGCTAAAATCGCTAAAATGAGTGAGGCTGATGTGTATTTAAATGGGGCGGTACATCACATCAGCGCAACAGCGCTTGCAATATCATTGACCAGCACTGTGGTGGTGGGTGTGTGGTTGACGAGCTCAGTGGTGACGGAACTGCTAGACCCAGCCCTATTAGACCCAGCAGGGGAAGACTCTCCCATGCGTGCTCAAAACTATAATGAACCCGGTGCAGCGCGATTACAAGTGATGGGCCAGTGGGGATTAAGTGATACGCCGCAGGACTCAAAAATGGGTGAAAAGAGTGAATTTTACCCTGTCCATCAAATAAACAATGGGGTGGTTTTACTCAATCATTCACCAGCAAAATTTGATTCAGTGACGCGGGCATTAGCGCGTTATGATAGAGAGTCAAATGGTGGTAGCTATGTTATTTCCGGCATGGCCTTGAACTATTTAAACACACAGCAACAAGCACAAATTACAACTCAGCATTATAGTGTGCAAGAAGGTAAGGCGCATATTGATGGCTTTGAAGTGGCGCTTAATACCGCGTTGCCAGCCGCATTTTCGGTTACACCGGATGAGCAGGCAATAAAAAATGAGCCGACGAGTTTCACGCCAGACAACACAGGTAAACAGACAGTCGCATTTGATTTTTTCCCAATAAAGCAAGTGGATAAAGTAGGCACTACGGCGAGAAAAACGGTGCAAATGCGAAGAAGCACAGAAGTAGGGGGCCTGGATTTAATCGCTGATTTTAGTGTGACTCGAATTATTTCTGTGACCCAGCAAAAAGGCGATGCCACCATTGAATATGATATTGGCAATGATTGTGTGTTGACGGGTAATCATATTGCTTGGAAACATTCAGGCAATGCGCCTGCGCCGAACGACGTGTATGTGGCAGAGTATGAGTACAATGTTGATATTCTTGTGGGCAGTGCGCTGCAATATAACGAAACGCATTATACCATCAATCAGCAACTGCCAGATGGGGGCCAGCTTGTTGAAAATGCCCAATTACGTGTTGATTATGTCTATTTAAAACCGCGTATTGACTTGATCGTGCTCACAGCACAAGGAGAGGTTAAGCGTATTGAAGGTGCATCTGCGATACAAAATCCGGTAAAACCTCAAGTTCCAGAGCAGCATTTACCCTTGGCATTTGTGCATCAAAGTTGGGGAAGTACGACTCCACGTATAGAGCTTGCCGCAATTCAAGTGGTCAACATGGCTGATATGCATTTTATGCAATCACAGATCAGCGATTTGTATCAGTTACTTGCAATCGAACGGCTGCGCAATGACACCAACGCACAAGATTCGGCGAGTAAATATGGGGTATTTGTAGACCCATTTTTAGATGATGATTTACGGGATGAGCATATTGCACAAACTGCAGCCATTATTGATGGGGAATTATTGCTACCAATTGATGTGACAGTTAACGCACTGGATAACGCCAATGATGCACAGCTTTTGCCGTATGAATTAGAAGATGTGTTAGCGCAAACGAGTCAAACTGGCACAATGAAAGTGAATCCTTATCAGGCTTTTGAACCGGTACCGGCACGTGTGATATTAACACCGAGTGTCGATCATTGGACGCAAACACAGCAGGTATGGTCAAGCCCAGTTACACGCCGGTTTACACGAGGAGGGGGTCGAGTTCGGCGTATAACGACGCGTGTCACCACAGAGCGTGTTGGCACACAGGTCCAGCAATTAGAATTCCTACGACCAAGAACGGTTCAATTCACAATCAGTGGGTTTGGACCTAATGAAGTACTAGCGTCAGTGACATTCGATGGGGTGGTTGTAACGGCGGAGGAAACATCATGATAAAAGCAAATGAAGCGGGTGAAGTCGTAGGGCAGTTTACGATTCCGAGTAACATCCCTGCGGGTAGAAAGCGAGTGCAATTTGCAGGTGCGGGTAAGTCAAATGGCAGTGCCGTTTATACCGGTAGTGGTACGATTCGTGTTGATACCATGCGCCAAGTGAATACCATCGTTACTCAGCGTTACGACCCGTTAGCACAAACATTTACTTTGGAACAAAGCCGCTTTATCGCGGCGGTTGAGTTGTGGTTTAAAGTAAAAGGCAAAGAAGCTGTACAGGTACAAATTAGAGAGGTAGTACAAGGGATACCAACCCAAAATGTGCTCGCGCAAACGAGCCTCGATAGTGTAGATATAAACTTAGGGGATGCGTCGACACTGTTTCGCTTTACGCCGGTGTATTTATTGGCAGGCCAAGAGTATGCGATTGTGGTGTTAACAGATGGGGCTGAACATGAAGTGGCCATATCGGAGCTAGGTCAGTTTGACCAACAAACGGGTTGGGTCACCAGTCAGCCTTATCAAGTGGGTGTATTGCTATCATCAAGTAATGCCAGTACCTGGACGCCGCATCAAGAGCGAGATCTTACCTTCAGGTTAAAAGCTGCCAAATTCACACACACTACGCATAGCATTGACTTAGGAAATGTGACTGCACAAGGCATGACAGATGTGATGGCATTAGGTGTGGTTCAACGGCCTAATGCAGATACAGATGTTGAGTTTGAAATAAGCGCACAGGATGCATCATTCAGTACACGCAGATTGCAAGAGTGGCAGCCATCGCAATTGCCAGCACCCTTTACAGGGCCGGTGAATGTCACTGCGCATTTAAGTGGTAGCAGTACAGTAAGCCCAATTGTGTTTGCTGATAGCCAATGTGCACAAGGGGTTGTTAGTCCATCGGCGGATTATATATCTCGCATTATTACATGTCGCAATGGGGGGAAATTTACGGTGAGCTTTGAAGTTAATTCACCCGCCACGGCGTCTGTACAAGTGATGGTTGAACAAGATCAGCAATGGCAAGAGTTAACCCTGAGTGGCGCACAAGAACTCGCACAAAGTTGGCAGCAAAGAGACTATCAACTACCGCAAATTAACCAAGATAGCACACGAGTGAAATTAGTACTCAATGGCACCGCGTCAAGCCGCCCTAGAGTGCGTAATTTGAGGGCATTTTCAACCTAGGAGGGTCAATGACTGTTGACAATAAAACCCTACATCAAACATATCCATTACCACACCCAACCAATCAGCTAGACCAAGATGTTTTAAGGCTGGTTGAAGCATTAAAAGCCATTGACAGCAATGTTTACACGTTACAACAAGCTGACAATCAAGCAGAGAATGCACGAGAGACACTGCGACAAGCGGTGGAGGAGCAAGGTACTCGTATGCAGACGCAGCAAGATAGCTTATCCGATAAACATGATGCTTTGACAGACAAACACATCAAGCAAGCACGTAAACACAAGCTCAACCAAATACTGGGCGAATCAATTTTTCCACTTTAAGAGGATATTATGGCAACAATACAAAATGCCGTACAGGCCATGGTCGATAAACTGGTAGCTGATATGCAAGGCAGCACACCACTATCGGCAGAAGACCAAGCGTTAGTCAGTAATGCGATAACCAAGCTAGCAGATAATGACAGATTAGAAAAAGCCCTCGTTGCGGTTGCAGAGGAGCATTTAGATGTTGCGACACAGGAGTTAAAACAAGCGACGAGCAATAATACATCAACGATGGCAAACGCAACGCAATCGGTGAATAATGCAACCAATACATTGGTTGCGCGCAGTGCGCAGCTCAGTCAATTAGACAGTATTACACCTGCGATTGAGAACATCACCAAGGTACAACAGCAGGCTTCAGCTAGTTATGTAAAACCTTTATTTGGTTTAAGTAAATTAGAAACGCCAAGTACCAGCAGTGCCAATGGGCGTACAACAGCGGCATTTGCGATTTATGATAGTTCAGGTGAAACGCACCTGGTGCGACCAAGCTACACGGCAAACAATACTCACGAGCAAAGTCGAATTGAGTTTTTGACCTTGAGTGATGATGCCAGTCATAAAACAGCACATTTTACGAGCTTTGTTTATAATAATGCTTTTGAACAAAACCCGACGAGTAAAATATTTCAGTATGGTTCATCAGCATTTTTACCATTAGCATTAAAAGAGCAGCCGAATGATGTTAAATATGAGGTGGTATTTAGCTCGCAAGACTCAGTCAGTGGATCAGTAAGTGATTACGGTGGTATTTTTTGTAAAACAGCTGGTTTTAATTCTATTACTAAGCCTAAAAAGAACCTGAATGCCCTGGATCAATGGGGTATAACTACCGTCACGAGTCACGTATATCACACGGTCGGCGTTTTGTACGATAATAACAAACATTGTTTGGTGGTGGTTGATGAAGGAACGTCGTTATTGATTGAAAAATACCGTGATGGTAATAACATTACCGCAATTTCTATTTCGGATGAAGCAGCGCTGCAAAACTATGTTAATTCTGGAGATTTTACTTGTGTTAACTTTATTTACAATACCTTGATACACCCTTACGGAACTAATCGGTATAACCATGCTGAAGAGGCGATGAGTTCATACGCACAAAACTACCATGGCTATTTTGGTATTCTCAATGGAGTAACTAAAATGGGCCAGAGTCAATATAGTGCGCATTACCGTTTTACCGAGGAGAAAAAATTAGAACCAATCAATTTCTTTTTTACCAGTAATTCAGAACCTTATAAAAATGGCACGCAAAATGGTGAAGGTGAAGTAACGGTTGCATTGCAAAGTATGGCAGGCGAGTTGTTAGGCATGTATCAGTATAGATCTAAGCCAGATAGCCTCGGCTACCAAGGGGGAATAATGGCCGTTGCTATAAATTGTATTAATCCGTATTCAAATGTGGGTATTTTGAACGAGCACTATTTATATAATCAGTATGGTTTAGGCCGAACTTGCAGAGCGTTTTAGGAGTAAAATATGAGTTGTTATTATAATGAAATTCAAGGCATGTGTATTGAAGGAAACTTCTGGCAAGTGAACCCTGATACGGGCGCGAATTGGACGACTGAATCTGCCGCAGAATATATAGCGAGTTACGAGCCGAAAGAGATTGATCAACTACAAGTGAATAAAGGCGAGGCAATTGAAAGAATTAAAGCCGCGGTAGCTAAGCGTTTAACAAGCACATTTTGGCGGATTGAAAGAGCCCAAGAGCGATTAGAATTGGCTAAGTTAGGAGCTGATGATACTGTAATTATGGAGGCTACAGAGCATTTAAAACTTGAATTATTAGCTAGAGAAAAACTGAGAGAAGCAAGTAACTTAGCTGAGCAAGATGTTGTCGATATAACAAACATCGATGCATTGAACTTATTCAATTTTACTCCTGATGAGTATCTTGTGTAACGGTCAGTATTGACCTGTTTTAAACGATAAGAATCAGTAAGATACACCTATGCTAGACAACAAACTCAAAAGAGTTTGCTTTAGCATAGTGAGCTGATTTTAGGTTTGCTAACACGTCTAACTTGTCCAGATTAAAAGCCGGTTTAGC
>NZ_JAGJEF010000034.1:0-48550 GCF_018100875.1 Pseudoalteromonas sp. MMG012 | reverse complement strand
CGGTGATGAGTAACCATACTCACACTGTACTTTATGTAGATGATATCAAGGCTAATAGGCTGAGTGATAAAGCGATTATCATCAGATGGCATAAGCTGTTTAAAGGCACCATACTGTCTCATAAGTTCCTTCAAGGTGAGCGGCTAGACTCAGCGCAGCAATACTTTTTAAATAAAGATATTGAACAATTTAGGGAACGTTTATCGAGTATTAGTTGGTTTATGCGGGTACTGAATGAAAGCATAGCCCGAAAAGCGAATAAAGAAGATAACTGTACAGGCCGATTTTGGGAAGGGCGCTTTAAATCTCAAGCTTTACTTGATGAAGCTGCACTGGCTGCGTGTATGGCGTATGTTGATTTAAACCCAATCAGAGCGAAAATGGCTGACACACCCGAAACGTCAGACTGCACGAGCGTTAAAATACGCTGTGAACATGCCAAAGAAGGCAAGCAGCCTAAACACTTAGCGCGTTTTGCAGGTAGCCCCCGAAAGCATATGCCCAAAGGTTTACCTTTTGAATTAAAATCGTATTTAGAACTGGTCGAGCTAACAGGTCGATGTATGCGAGCAGACAAGCGAGGCCACATCAGGCCAGTTAATTCTCCTATTTTAGACAGGCTGAACATTGCCCCAGAGAACTGGTTAAAGCTCACCACACAATTTACCAAAGTATTTCACGGCGCAGTAGGGCGACCTCACAAACTTGATAATTATTGTGCGAGCCTAGAAATTAAACGGCGTGCTAATTACAAGCAATGTGAAAAATTACTGGCTTAATTTTTTAGGTTACTTGATGTCGACCGCCTTGGATTTAATAGAGGAGAGCGGAATACTAGAGTTTAATTTAAAAACTCGTATTTTCTGTTGGTTTTAGGTCTTTAAAAAAGTAATGTGGTCAAGATGTGGACACTGCGTAGCAAACACAAAAAAGCCTGTTAAAGATTTCTCTCTAACAGGCTGTTTTATAACACTTTAAAGTGGTGGAGCTGGGGGGATTTGAACCCCCGTCCGGAAAGCGTCGACCTTCGGTCCTACATGTTTAGTATCGTCTTTTGGTTAACCTTTAAATCTCGGACGTACACGATAAGTAAAGGCGAGGCCGCTTGGTTTTAGCCCTTCAACCCCGGCCAGGGTTTCCGTAGCGATCTTGTGTTGGGTGACACTCCAGAACCAGAACCACAAGAATTTCATGGAGGAGTGCTAGCGGGCTATTAAGCCGCTAGAGAGTAGTTATCGTCGTTTGCGATTACATTAATTGCGGCTTTTTTACGAGGCCAGCCGCACCTCGACATGCACCTTAGGCTTCTGGAATCCCGTCGAATCCTAATCAGCCCCTGAATATGTTCATTCAGTGAAGAGCGCCAGTATAGCGGAAAGTAATGCTCAAGCTCAAGCTACTTTTGCCGATAACTTATTTAATATGAACTGGTTGGCGAATTTATGTGCAAGTTATTCGTAAGTCGCATTTACAATCATTCATAATTTGTAGCAATTCGTAACAGTTACTGCTTAACATTATGGGTCCATTGTGCTCAAATGGAGCTGTTGCTTTGCATGATAAGAATAAGAATTCTATGCACATACTTTGGGAAAAAGTTCATGTCGTTGTTTCGTTTTGATGAAGACTTAGGCTATGTCTATTTGTTGTCTCATCCTATTGAGTCGGGTTTTCCGGCGAGTGCCTCTCAATTAGTTGAGTTATTGGAGCAATCTGAACATGCAGATTGTGAAATAATTCATGCTAATATAGGTAAGCTGTTTTCTGCTACAGAAATAGGCGATCAAGATTCATTAGCTGTTGCTAAAGCGATTGATGCGTCAATCGCAATTCGTGTTGACGATGCCAATATGGTGGCGGAAGCTCGGATCACGGTTGCTTGTGGTGGTAAAATGGTCTCGGTTGATAAGGCTGCGAAAGCGTTGGCAGATGCTGGTGTTAAGCGGGGTATTAATCAAGATGTGTTGGAGCAATTCTTAGGGCAACAGTTTGAACAGCCAGCAGGTATGGTGTATGAAGAAATAGTTGCCCATGGTGTGCGTGCAAAAGATGGTACCGATGCGCGTTTTGTGCGTTTGTGTATGACAGCGCAAGACAGAGTGTTGAGCCCGCAAACAAAAGACGGCGGCAAAGTAGACATGCGGGACTTAGGGGCCATTATTACAGTTAGCCCTGGCAGCCCCTTGATGAAACGCGTTCCGGCAACCCCAGGTGAAAAAGGATATACGGTATTTGGGGATGATTTGGATCCTAAGCCAGGCCGCGATTTTGAATTACAAGTTATGGAAGGCACCAAACTTCACCCTAAAGATCCCAACGTATTGATTGCTGATGCCAAAGGTGTGCCTGTTGCTGTGCCAAGAGGTATGCGTGTAGATGATGTATTGTGTTACGACTGTGTTGATGTGACCACCGGCCACGTTGAATTTGATGGCAGTGTTATTGTCAGCGGTGATGTAAAAGATGGTATGCGCGTAAAAGCGACCGGCGACATCACGGTTATCGGGTTCGTTGAGTCATCAATACTTGAAAGTGCGAGTGCCATTACCATTATGCAAGGTGCAATTGGCAGAAAGCGCAGTGAAGGGGAAGATTTCTCTTGTCATATTAAGGCTTCACGTACAGTATCAGTTGGTTATGCTCAGTATTGCCATATCGAAACAAGTCAGGATTTATTGGTTGATCGCCAAGTATTGCACTGTGATTTAATGTCTCGGCGTTTAATACGCATTGGTAAAGGTGAAAAACCACGCGGTAAGCTCATCGGCGGCAACGTTTTAAATGCACTTAGAATTGAAACAGGTGAATTAGGTGCGCCTTCAGGGACCCGAACACGTATTTCAATTGCCCAAAACTGGCATGAATTAAAAGAAAAACAAGAAGAGTTTAAGACGTTTGAAAAACGTTTATCAGATAAGGTTGTGGAAATAACCCGGGCTAAAATAAAGGCCAATAAATCGCCGAAAACAGCTAAAAGAGATGCATTTCTGAAAAAGTTAGAAATGAGCGAACAGCAATTGAATCAGCATTACAAGCGCAATCAGCGAAATATGCGACTAGTGCAGCAAAAATTGGCACGTCTTGTTAAAACGAGCCGGATAAAGGTCAATGAGTTGATGCATCCAGGTATTGAGCTAACTATTGCTGTTGATAGTAAGCAATTTACGCGTATTTACCCACCCAACATGGTCAAGCTCGACGAAGGGAAAATCACGCAGCACTTTAGTACTTAAAGGGTACTTAAATGTAAATTGAGTTTAAAGTCTGTTTGAAAGAAAGCGCCGATAAGGCGCTTTTTTGTTGTTGGCGCTTATAAGCGCAAAGTGATGTGGGGTTTAGATCTGTTTCTGTCAGTATAAGGAAGTGCGGGGCCTGCCTAATTGATCCACTTCGACAAGGCGATTCGTGTGATAAGGTATGTGTTTATTGGAATAATTCGCTGTTGGGTGTGAAATGGACTCTGACCTGCGTTAGAGCAATATAAGGAAAGGGGCTAGCTTAAAAGTTGAGTTTTAGCTGACTATTGGTTTTTTTGTTTATATAAGAGTTTTTGTGCTGGTTTTGGCATACGTCAGAGCGATTAAAGAGAGTGATGTGGTTTAGACCTTCTGTAGTAATGAAAATTATTGGCTCAGAGAGTGATGAGTATATTGAAGTTTTTGCTGCCGAGTTTAGTATAAACACTGACCTACATCACAAAGATGAACATCGGGGGTTAGTTTGGAACGGGCCTGAGCTAGTACACGTACAAGTTAATGTATGATACCGCACTTCACTGTACTGCATTCAACGTGACGTGAATATACCTGCTTGTTTATAGTCTTGATCCCTAGTGAGCGAGTGCTTATGATAGGTATATTGCCCCTTCTTTAAGTACTCAATAAGTCACACATTGTAAAATAGGCGCGTTAGTAAATCTTCGTTTACGAGTGAGTTTTTTAAGTTACTCATTGCTAATTAGTTTATTTTTTACTTCTCCATTTCTTATTCATATTGGCCAATAATTTATTGGTGGTCATTTTAATTTTTTAATCTAAATTTAAGGTTAAAGGTTGACACCGGTGTCATAAGCGTGGCTTAATACAGTGACACCGGTGTCAGGTTGAGGTGAGAGACAACCTGGTAGCGTACCTTTGAACGGGTAAATCAAAAGAAGCTCAGTACGGTATTAAAGTGGAGTCTTTAAATCTGCTGAGCCTTTTTCCTCTAACGATAGAGACGAGTCGAATTTTATGATGTTGCATCCTCGAATTAAAGAAGTCACAGAACGTGTTATCGAACGCAGTAAAACAACGCGTCAAGCCTACCTAGCTCGCATACAACAAGCAAAAAAACAAACACGCGTACGCTCAGGCCTAGGATGTGGCAACATTGCTCATGTTATGGCTGCATGTTCTAGTTCAGATAAAGATCGTCTAAAAGTAGACGAGCAACCGAACTTGGGCATAATCAATTCATATAACGATATGTTGTCTGCCCACGTACCTTACAAAGACTACCCTGACATTATCAAAGACATAGCCCAAAAGTATGATTCTACAGCGCAAGTTGCAGGGTGTGTTCCGGCGATGTGTGATGGGGTTACCCAAGGCCGTGATGGCATGGAATTGTCATTGTTTTCTCGAGATGTGATTGCCATGTCAACCGCAGTTGCATTATCACATGACGTATTTGACGGGGTATTTTGCCTTGGCGTGTGTGACAAAATTGTCCCAGGCCTTTTGATTGGTGCATTGTCATTTGGCCACTTGCCAGTTTACTTCTTACCAGCTGGCCCAATGCAGTCGGGTATCCCAAATAAAGAAAAAGCACGCGTTCGCCAAAAGTTTGCACAAGGCTTAGTCAGCAGAGAAGAATTACTCGAAGCGGAAAGCGCCTCTTATCATAGTGCAGGTACTTGTACTTTCTACGGCACGGCAAACTCCAACCAAATGTTAATGGAAATAATGGGCCTACATTTACCGGGTAGCTCATTTATTAATCCTTACACAGAGCTTAGAGATGGCTTAACTGGTAATGCAGTTGAGCAGATGTTGGAACAGCTTATTGATGGCAAAAATGCCAATTGCTTAGCTGATGTAGTGAGTGAGAAAACCGTTATTAATGGCCTTATTGGTTTACTAGCAACTGGTGGGTCTACCAACCACGCTATTCACTTGGTTGCGATGGCTGGTGCAGCCGGTGTGCAAATTACTTGGAAAGACATGGCCAACTTATCTGAAGTTGTGCCTCTTCTTACTCGTATATACCCGAATGGATCGGCAGACGTAAATCACTTTCAAGCAGCCGGCGGTATGGGCTTTTTAATGCGTGAACTGCGTGATGGTGGCTTCTTACATAACGATGTGAAAACCATTGTTGGTGAAGGGCTTGATGCTTATACGCAAGAGCCAATGCTTGCCGCAGATCCGAGTTTAATTATGACAAACAGTACAGGCCCTAGCAAAGTTAAGTGGGTGCCATGTCCTGAGAATTCACTCGACGAAGATGTACTGCGCCCTGTAAGCAATCCATTCAGTCCACAAGGTGGTTTACAACTACTGACAGGTAATATTGGTAAAGCGGTAATTAAAGTATCAGCAGTAGATGAAAAGCATCAAACAGTGACTGCGCCAGCGAAGGTGTTCAGTTCACAAGCTGCATTACAACAAGCATATGCAGATGGCGAGTTAAACCAAGATTTTATCGCCGTGATAAAAGAGCAAGGTCCGAAAGCGAAGGGCATGCCTGAACTTCATAAATTAACGCCGGTGATGGCAACATTGCAAGATCAAGGCTACAAAGTTGCGATAGTGACTGATGGTCGAATGTCTGGTGCATCAGGTAAAGTGCCTGCAGCCATTCACTTAGCACCTGAAGCGGTTGAAGGCGGTATTATTGCTAAAATTCATGAGGGTGATTTGGTGACGTTAAATGCCCCTGAAGGCGAGCTATTTGTACATGTGTCAGACGAAGAGCTCTCAGCACGAGAGTTGCAATTGAGTGAACCAGAAGCAACATTTGGTACTGGTAGAGAGTTATTCACTGGCTTTAGAAACATTGTTAGCAGTGCAGACCTAGGCGCAAGTGCCTTTGGTCTAGATCAATAATAAACGCATTGGGTATGAGGACTAACATGAGTATTGAACAGATTTTATCATCGGCACCAGTCGTGCCTGTAGTGGTTATTGACAATTTAGAAGATGCCGCGCCACTTGCACAAGCTTTGTATAACGGTGGCTTAAAAGCACTCGAAGTAACATTGCGCACACCAGTTGCAGCGCAAGCAGTAAAAATTATGAAAGAGACGGTCCCAGAAGCCTACGTTGGCACTGGAACAGTGGTAGATAAAGCATCATTTGAAGCATCAGTGGCAGCGGGTGCAGACTTTATGGTTAGCCCAGGCGTAAATGATGAGCTACTCGCATTAGCCAAAGCCAGTGATATTCCTTTTTTACCAGGAGCCGCGACACCAAGTGAAGTCATGCAATTAGCTTCTCATGGGTTTAAATTTTTGAAATTCTTCCCAGCAGAAGCAGCTGGCGGTGTGCCAATGCTTAAATCAATAGGTGGCCCGCTACCTCAGGTCACTTTTTGCCCAACAGGTGGGATTTCATTAGACAGTGCGCCGAAGTACTTGGCGTTGAAGAACGTAATTTGTGTTGGTGGTACATGGATGCTTGATAAGCAGCTTATCGCTAACAAAGACTGGCAAGCCATTGAAGCGCTTGCAAAACAAGCAAGTGAAGTTAAATAATCAAGGGGAATCTCAGTTATGATCAACATCGCAATTAATGGCTATGGCCGTATCGGTCGCAATGTTTTACGAGCGCTTTATGAGTCTGGCCAGAACGAACAAATAAAAATTGTTGCTATTAATGACTTAGCACCAGCGAATGTTAATGCGCATCTGACGCAATTTGACTCTGTACATGGGCGCTTTAATCAGCAAGTGACGCTTGCAGATAACACGCTCATTATTGGTAATGATGAAATAGCCCTAACGCAAGAGCGAGATCCAGAAAATTTGCCTTGGAAATCGCTAAATGTCGATATTGTATTAGAGTGCACGGGTATTTTCACTTCACGCGAGACTGCATCAAAGCACATTGAAGCAGGTGCTAAAAAAGTGATCGTATCAGCACCTGGTACTGACCTAGATGCAACCGTTGTTCACGGTGTAAACAGTGACGTGTTATCAGCTTCAAGCACCATTATTTCAAATGCTTCATGTACGACGAACTGTTTAGCTCCTGTTGCAAAAGCATTGAATGATGCTATTGGTATTGAACAAGGTAGTATGACGACTATTCATGCATTTACGAATGACCAAAACTTATGTGATGTATATCACAAAGATTTGTACCGAGCGCGCAGTGCGACTCAGTCAATGATCCCTACTAAAACAGGGGCAGCTAAGGCCGTAGGTTTAGTATTGCCAGAGCTTGCAGGTAAACTTGATGGCATGGCGGTTCGAGTACCGACAGTGAATGTATCCTTGGTCGATTTAACGTTTATTGCTAAGCGTGATACCACTACAGAAGAAGTGAATCAAGTTGTGAAAGCAGCAGCTGAGGGCGCGATGGCTGGAATTCTCGAATATAACGAATTACCACTTGTATCAATTGATTTTAACCATAACCCTGCGTCATCAGTATTTGATGCGTCACAAACTAAAGCCGATGGTAAATTGGTTAAAGTGATGGCTTGGTATGATAACGAATGGGGTTTTTCAAACCGCATGATTGATCAAGTTAAAGCATTAGGTCAGTTCCTATAACGCATTATAACTAGAGTTACTTGTCAAAAGGCCGCTATTCAGCGGCCTTTTTATTTTTCTACACAGATTACTTGTTAGTCATTAAATTATTGTCATGATTAATGATATTATTGAAACTTTTCAATAATACGTGTGGCGTATGTTGCTACTTTTGGTCACTAATTTTAAAGAGAACGAATATGTCGGTGTTGAGGTTATGGCTGTTGTTAATATGTGCTGTGTTGGCCGGGTGTAAAAGCACAGGAGAACAAAGCATAAGCGCTGCGCAAAAAAACCAGAGGTATATGAGTGTTATCGATACCTTTCGAAACAACCCGGAGCGAGTGAGTTACAATGCTATTTGGCGAGCTTATTTAGCGTCATCTTTCGTGCGCGATGTGGTCCAAAAAGATGAAGAATATAAGCAGATTTTAATTGATATTGCGCAACATAATGTGCTTTGTACAGATATAAATTGGTTTGAATTGACACGAGCGAACTTCTGGTCTGTGAAACCACATTTATCTGCTCAATCGTGCTTTGAATCGTATGGTGATCTAGCACAGGCTCGGTATCATGCATCGGCTGTGGCTTTGATAGAGTCAGGAATACGGGCTAGCGGCAATGGCAATGAATACTATTCGGCATATGAAGTGATGACTTGGGCTGATGCTTTTGACATGATGGAACGGTCTGATCATGAAATCATTGATATCTACCTGCAACTGGCGCATGCAAAACAGGCTATTTACTTAATATATGTGGTAAATGATCCTGTTACGGGGCTACAAAAAGAAATTTACTTTGAAAACAATCAGTTTATTCACAGTGTACTGGGTGTGCAGTACCCATTTGGTGTTATTTCAAATTTACTTGAAACACAAGTTATAGACCCTTTAGTAATCAAAGATACTGGTGCGCGGCTGGCTAAGGCACAATTGTTAACGCATCGACAAGAGTGGGAAGCCGCTGTTGCTTTGTATAACCGCGCTACGCAAGATAATAGTCCTATTGCCTATTATAAACTCGGCGTGTTGTGTTTAAATAAGGTACCAGTCAATGATTTAAATACGCAGTGTGAATCATACTTCACCCACAGCGCAGACATGGGGTATTTGGACGCCAATATCGCTTTGGCATTAATGTACGAACAAGGGATTGGGGTAGAGCCGAATATAACTCGGGCGAATGAGTATATGACGGATGCTGAGCAGGGGTTATCTCCTGGGGATGGACGGTTAAAATATGCTTGGTTATACAAAAAAGTGGCGGATGCCAATGCGTTAGAAGAGCAGACTAAATATATAGAAATGGCTGCGAGTGAAGGCTCATTAAAAGCTAAGTACTATATTCAGTTACATGCCTTACAAGAAGTTAAAGAGGATGAACTTGTTAATACATTATCTGGTTTTTCACTCTTAGCTGAGCAAGGCTTAACAGGAGCTCAGTCAACCTATGCGGAGCTATTGCTAAGAGCGAATAAAAAGGGAAGTGATGGCTGGCTAAAGGCAAAAAAATGGATTGATAAGGCCGCACAAAAACACCACCCACATGGAGATTATCTAAAAGGGCTAGCGCTAAAATTTGGCTATTTTGACACACCAGATAAAATGGCAGCGTATTTAGCTTTTCGACGTTCGGCATTAAATTATTCAGCACGGGCTCAATTGGAACTTGGACGCAGTTATCAGTTTGGCGAAGTGGTGAGTGCAGACCAGGACCTTGCTATTTCATGGTATTTATTGTGTGCAAATAAAGGTAATAAACAATGTTTAAATAAAGCTGGCCAGTACTTTAGACGCGGGCT
The DNA here is from genome assembly GCF_018100875.1 of Pseudoalteromonas sp. MMG012. Lineage (NCBI taxonomy): Bacteria > Pseudomonadati > Pseudomonadota > Gammaproteobacteria > Alteromonadales > Pseudoalteromonadaceae > Pseudoalteromonas > Pseudoalteromonas sp. MMG012. The sequence continues at coordinate 39,005 of NZ_JAGJEF010000034.1, read as the reverse complement.
TGCTGTTGAGCAAAGCGATGTAATCGCACGATCTTACTTTGAGTTGGCAGCAGAGCTAGGATACACACCCAGCATGACACATTTAGCGCAAATGTATATTTTTGGTGATGGGGGGGAGCAAAACCTTGAACAAGCGAGGGTGTTATATAATAAAGCGTGCGATAAAGGCTATAGCAAGGCGTGTGTTGAGTTGGGGTTACTTCATCGCGATGGCGATAACTTGAAAAGAGACAGTGCTTTAGCAAGTAAACTATTTAATATTGCCTGTGATAACAATTATATGACCGGCTGTCATTTTTTAGCTGAAGCTTATCGCGATGGTCATGGTGTTAGTCAAGATTTGAAACGTGCCGTGGCGATGTTTGTGAAAGTATGCAAATCAAATAAAGAGAGCCGCTCATGTCGCAATTTGGCTGAGATGTACGAGTTAGGTCATGGGGTTGAAAAAAGCGAAGCATTTTCTCAGTATTACCGTAAAGCAGCATGCCAACATAGCACTATTGGTTCATGTACGCTTGAGTATAATACGCACTAGCCATAGTGATAATATGAGTAAAAAAGCCACTTAATTTAGTGGCTTTTTTATTTTATGATGCGTCAGGCTCAGTTGGGGTATCTGACTCTTCTTCAGGAGGAAGAGGCCAGCCGCCTAATGCTTTCCACTTATTCACGATATGACAGAACAGTTCAGCTGTACGCTCTGTATCATATAATGCGGAATGTGCTTGATTATTATCAAACTCGATCCCCGCAGTGCGACAAGCTTTGGCTAAGACTGTTTGACCGAGTGCAAGTCCGGCAAGTGATGTGGTATCAAAGCTAACAAAGGGATGAAATGGGGTACGTTTGATGTTATTGCGCTCGATGGCCGAGTTTAAAAAGCCATGATCAAATGCCGCATTGTGGGCCACAATAACAGAGCGAGAGCAGCCAGCTGCTTTTTGTGCTTTACGCACCATTTTACAAATTTCTTTAATCGCATCAGCTTCGGCAACAGCCCCGCGTAGCGGTGAGAAAGGATCTATACCATTAAACTCAATGGCGGACTGCTCAATGTTTGCGCCTTCAAACGGTTCAACGTGGAAGTGCAAAGTATGATCTAAGCTTAGTTCACCTTGCTCATCCATTTTGAGTACTGAAGCTGCAATTTCTAGCAATGCATCGGTATCTTTATTAAAGCCTGCTGTTTCTACGTCGATAACAACAGGGAAGAAGCCACGGAAGCGCTGTGAAAATAAGGTTTGCTCTGTTTCTGCCATAATACTTTTGATTGCTGAATGTGAATCAGCCATTATACAAGTTACACAAGAGGATGTTAACTGCGTAGGATGAATGTCGTTATTTTTTTAGGCATAATAATTGCTTTATACTGTTGAGCCGAATTACATTTTTTAGTTTGTCATAGTAAATAGCGACTTAAGTTGGCAGTTTTTTGACAAAGTTGGAGTCAGGTTGTGAAATTACATGTATTAATACTCAGTTTTGGCTGCTTATTGAGCGTAGTAAGTGAAGTGAATGCAGCGATGCGGCAATATAGTGCCAACGCGGATACGTCTCATTGGACGCTTGATAAAACAACTCGTCTTTCTTGTGAACTTAACCATGAAGTGCCTTACTATGGAGATGCAATCTTTACGTCAACAGCCAGTAAAAATAAAGACCTGACATTTAATTTAGATATGGTTGTGCGTCCTGAAAGTTACGACTTTGCAGGTTTACAATCAGTGCCTCCGGCATGGCGTGCGGGTAATCCAGTCCGTGATATTAGTAAAATGCAATTACTGAAAAAGTTCGATGGTGAACTTGATAATAGTATCGCATGGGAAATGCTGACAGAGCTTGAAAAAGGCAACTATCCCACATTTTATTATAAAGATTGGCAAAATAGCAGTGATCAAATTTCAGTGGCGTTATCGTCTGTTAATTTTCGTGAGATGTATTGGGCATTTCTACAATGTAGAGATAACTTGCTTCCATACAGCTTTGAAGACATAGCCTTTACAGTAATGAACTATAAAAAGAATTCTAGTATGCTGACTAAGTCTTCAAGAAAGCGTTTAGAGATGATTGGAGAGTATTTAAAGAATGACGAAAATATAGAGTCTATCTATATTTCGGCGTATTCAGACAGCTATGGCGGGAGAAATACCAATATGGTGTTGTCACGCAAGCGTGCAGAAACCATCAAGCGGTATATGTCAGATATGGGCGTACCAAGTGAGAAAGTTCGCACCGACGGCTTTGGTGAAAAACGACATGTTGAACCAAATGATAATGCGCTAGGACGCCGTAAGAACCGTCGGGTGATCATTCAAATTGCAAAATCTTAAATTCGAGCAATAGAGTAAAAGCCACCTATTGTAGGCGGCTTTTTGAAATGATAGCGTTAAACACCAATTTTATTACGAATTAAATCTCTAACAATAAATCGATTTGGGTGTATTACATGATGTACACGTTCGCTGAGTGGTCTGGGCTCATTACATAAGCTGGCGACTAAGTGCTCTGTTGTGAGGGGCGCAGTACATAACCCTCTAGCACCAAATCCCGTAAGAACGTGCAGCCCTTGATGAGGCGTTACCGGAGTGCCAAACCCATAATGTTTACCTTTGGTTAAATTATGGAAGCTATCGATTAAATCTTGTTGCTCTGGTATTTGGCCAAGCATTGGTACGTGGTCGCTAAAACAACAACGCACGGCGGCTTTCTCGCTGTTAATTTCCCCCAAACCTTGGGCAAATTCAGTTTGACTGTAAAATTTCATAAGTTGTGCATGGTTGGTTTCATTGTCATCCGCTTTGACTTCTCGGCTTTTGGTATTTTTATCGAATGTGGCTCCCATACAATGCTCACCATTGTGGCTAGGTGTAAAATATCCTTTGTGGCACAATACTGTGCTTAATTTACTTGATTCAGAGCCTTGAGCAATATGTGACACTTGCCCCCTCACGCCATGAATATTTATGTCAGCGGTTTGGCTAAAGCGATCGCTGTGTTCACCTGCACAAATAAAAACATCAGAAAAAGGCCCGAACTTTTTATCCTCTGTCTGTAAATACCAGCCGCTTTCAGTATGTTCTAGTCGTTCAATATCCGTATTAAAATAGCTGTCGGACTTTACCTGTTGTTGCGCAGCATTAAATATTGCATGTGTCAGTTGCGCTGGGTCCACCCAACCGGCCTGTTCGATGAATAACCCCGCATATGGCAAGGTTACACTCGCGATATCAGAGGCTTCAGACTGGGTTACAGGCCTAATCAAAGGGGTTGGCCATTGAGCTTTGTTGACTAAGTTACTCTGTTGCTGTGTTTTACTGTCATTAAAAGCTTGTAATAGTACGCCACACCAATTGTGATCAAAGTGATACCCTTGTTTATGTATATCATCGTAAAATCGTCTAGCGTATAAAAATGTGTGGGCGTATAGTTCACTGGGGGGAGAATTATCCGCTTGTAAATTCGGATAAACAGCACCTTGGCGATTATGGGAAGCGCCTTGTGCGAGTTTACTATCTTGACAAAAAAAAGTGCTTTTTTTCCCTCGTTTGGCTAATTGATATAGCAAGCAACTGCTTGCGATACCCCCTCCAATAATTGCGACGTTGTTTAACGCACGCGTATCATGGTAATAATATGCTGGGGTGGTTTCCTGCTTTGTTGCTTTTTCTAGTGTGCCTACCACCATTTCGCGTTTACGGCCAAAACCTTTGACTTTCTTGCAGATGAAACCTGCATCTTGTAAACCGCGACGGACGAACCCTGCGGCCGTGAATGTCGCAAACGTTGCGTTACACCGAGATAAATCAGCCATTGCGTTGAATAAACTCTGTTGCCACATATCTGGGTTTTTACTCGGCGCGAAACCATCTAAAAACCATGCGTCAACAATCCCTTGTGACTGATAGCTTAATTGGGGTAATGAGTCATGAACATCACCAAACCATAAATCTAATACGACTGTGCCTTGCTCAAATTCAAGACGATGGCACCCAGCAAGTGCAATGGGGTAGTGGCTACATAGCGCATTAGCTTGTTGTTGCAGTGATGGCCATGCAGCAAGTGCTTTCACGAGTTCTTGGTGTTTAATTGGAAATTTTTCAAACGAAACAAAATGGAGTTTATTCACAGCGCTGTTTTTTGGTCGATTATTAAATTGTAGCCAAGCATTGAGAAAGTTTAACCCAGTGCCAAATCCTGTTTCAGCGATGGTAAAATGAGATTGGTCATGATTTTGTAATCGCTCGGCTATATTATTCTGAGTAAAAAAGACATAATGAGACTCAGCGAGTCCGTCATCATTTGAGAAATATACGTCATCGAACCTATCGGCGACTGGCGTGCCCATCTCATTGAAATGGATTTGTGCATTTTTTATCATAGTAATATGTAGTAACAGCAAAAATATTAATGTCATTTTACGCGTTTTATATGTAATAGTCCGTTGTAATTTGAGTAAAAAGAATTCAGAGTACGTGTGTAAGCTGGAAAGCTGACCACTTCGGTGGGCATTTCAGCGTAGAATAGCCACAATTTAGTAAATGACTAAGGGAATTTACCCATGAGAAGAGCCGTAATTACGGGGATCGGTGTAGTTTCAAGCATCGGCAATAACAAGCAAGAAGTATTAGAATCTCTACAAGCAGGAAAAAGCGGTATCGTTTTTAACCCTGAATTTGCCGAGTATAAATTACGTAGTAATGTCTCAGGTAACCTTGATATTAACGTAAAAGACTTTGTTGACCGTAAAGCACACCGTTTCATGGGAGATGCAGCTGCATTTTCTTATATTTCAATGGCGCAGGCTGTTGAAGATTCAGGCTTATCAGAAGATCAAGTCTCTAATGAGCGCACGGGCTTAATTGTTGGCTCAGGTGGTGGTTCTTCTAAGCATCAAGTTGAAGCCGCAGATATATTACGAGAAAAAGGTGTAAAGCGTGTTGGGCCGTATATGGTGCCGCGTACTATGGCGAGTACAACATCAGCATGTTTGGCAACCCCTTTTAAAATTAAGGGCGTCAATTACTCAATTAGTTCAGCATGTGCAACATCTGCTCACTGTATTGGTAACGCCGTTGAGCAAATTCAGCTTGGTAAGCAAGATGTTATTTTTGCTGGTGGTGGTGAAGAATTACATTGGACACTGGCAATGGAATTTGACGCAATGGGAGCATTGTCTACAAAGTATAATGAAACACCGGCATTGGCTTCTCGTACGTATGATGCAAACCGTGATGGTTTTGTTATTTCGGGTGGGGGTGGTATTGTTGTTGTTGAAGAGCTGGAACATGCACTTGCTCGTGGTGCGCACATCTATGCAGAAATCGTCGGTTACGGCGCGACATCAGATGGTTATGATATGGTAGCGCCTTCAGGTGAAGGTGCAGTACGCTGTATGAAGCAAGCGATGCAAGATGTAGATGGCCCGATTGATTACTTAAATACGCATGGTACATCGACCCCAGTTGGCGATGTTAAAGAGCTAGGCGCGATTCAAGAACTGTTCGGTGAGAAATCTCCTGCAATAAGTGCAACAAAAGCGATGACAGGCCATGCATTAGGTGCCGCAGGTGTACATGAGGCAATATTTTCAATATTAATGCTAGAAAATAATTTTGTCGCACCATCGATTAATATTGACGAGTTAGATGAACAAGCGAAAGGCTTAGATATTGTGACCGAACGTCGTGATGTTGAGTTAAACACGGTGATGTCAAATAGCTTTGGCTTCGGCGGTACAAACGCAACACTCGTGATGCAAAAGTACAAAGGTTAAGTTTAAACATATAAAAAAACCTCGCTAAGCGAGGTTTTTTTATGTCGATTTTTGATAAATACTGACTAAAGCTGATACTTTTTCAATTGTCGTGTTGGCACATGTTATGTGGCTTCTCCTCAATGAATTCAAATAGATGGTGTTTTGCTTTAGGAGGTACACCAACCACGATGCACAGTACGAGCCGTGTAAAGCGAAGTTTTATACTTGTTCTACTCTATGTGATTCATCGGCTGATAGGTGTACTAACACATGATGGCACGATTTGAGTGAGAACGTATTCACCTTGTTCTGAGTGAGTCAAGTAGTGCAACCGCTGGTAGGTATCTGTCATGACTGCGTGAAATATAAGGTCCCAAAATACAAAACGCCCAATAATATATTGAGCGTTGTAATCTGAACAGTATCTTCCCTTACTAGAGAAAACTGAAGTTAGCGTGCTGAATGCTTCATAAGACGCTCTTTTTCACGAGACCAATCTTTATCTTTGGAGTCTGAACGCTTGTCATGCATCTTTTTACCTTTGGCTAAGTGAAACTCTAGTTTTACCCAGCATTTTTTCCAATACATTGCGGTTGCAATAAGGGAAAAACCATCTCGCTCTGTTGCACCCACTAAACGGTCAATCTCCCGTTTGTTTAATAATAATTTACGATACCTCATAGGATCGCAAATAACATGCGTTGAAGCACTGTTTAGTGGTTGAATTTGACTGCTAAGCAAAAATGCTTCGCCATCTTTAAGGTGAATGTAGGTGTCTGAAATGTTTACTTTGCCCGCTCGGATACTTTTAACTTCCCAGCCTTGGAGCTCCATACCCGCTTCAAACTTATCGTGTAAAAAATACTCATGTCGCGCTTTTTTATTGAGCGCGATGGTATTGGTTGTTGATTTTGATGATTTTTTCTTTGCCATAATGGCTGTAGTTTACCTAGAAAAGTGGACAGAAAATAGTGCTTTTTCAAATTTATGTCTTATTTTCGCGCAGGAGCTTACTGCATACAAGATAAATTTTCAAAAGCTTGCTAAAATCGCGACAAATAGAATGGAGTAACTATGCCACAAATAGAAAAAAGTGCGTTGGTGATGTATAGCACTCAAGAAATGTTTACTCTGGTTAATGATGTTGACGCATACCCAGAATTTTTACCAAATTGTTCAAATGCAAAAATTATTGAAGCAACCTCAAACGATATGGTTGCCAGTTTAGAAATATCAAAAGCTGGGCTGAAAAAGTGGTTTACCACAAAAAATAGTTTTGATGGCAATCAAATGAAAATGCAGTTAGTGGATGGGCCATTTAAGTCACTATATGGTTATTGGGAGTTTATTGAATTAGATGACCAAGCTTGTAAAGTGACGTTAAAACTTGATTTCGAATTTGCAAATAAGTTAGTGGAATTGGCTTTTGGGAAGATTTTTAATGAAGTTGCTAAAAATATGGTAACAGCGTTTACGCAGCGCGCTAAAACGGTATATGGGGCACGCTCATGATAAAAGTTGAAGTAGTGTTTGCAGTGCCTCACAAAGCGGTGGTGTTAACCGTAGATGTTGCAGAAGGGACTTCTGCTGAGCAAGTGGTACTACAATCAGGCATACTTGATAAATGTCCAGATATTGATCCTACTAATTTAACATTAGGGATTTGGAATCGCACAGTAAAAGGCAAGCAAGCTGTAAAGGAAGGGGACCGAATCGAGATTTATCGACCACTCATTGCAGATCCGAAAGATGCACGTCGACGTCGAGCAGAAAAAGCAAAAGAAGAAGGCAGAGCAAATAAGATCACCGGTGGTAGAACCTAGAGAGTAGGTCATTAACTGTGGTGATTGGTCTATTATCGGTGCGCAAGACAACAAAAAAGGGCCTAAAGCCCTTTTTAATCTTAAACTATCAAAAGCGTTATTCATCTAAAGGAGTGTTGAACTCTTTAGGCTCATCATAATCGCCGGTAATACGGGTTAGCTTTTCATCTTCAAAATACACGGTCAGCGATTTACGTTGTTCTGATTCACGGTCTATATTGAATACATAAGCATAGTGCCAAGTCTTACTGTTAAAAGCATCCTTCGCGATTGGGCTGCCTAAAACAAATAACACTTGTTCGCGAGTCATGTTTATGCGTAGTTTTTCTACATCTGACTGTTCTAAAAAGTTACCTTGTGGCACATTGATGCGATATACCCAGCTAGAGCAACCAGACAGCATTACCGTCGTTATAAAAGCAACGAGCCAAACAGAAAGGGATTTATTAGACTGCATGTATTTGTGTATCCTTATTTTCAATTATTTGCATGATACCGATTAAGCGCAGAAGGTAAAGCTTCTTGTCGAAGTTCGACCTTAGTGTATAGAAAAAGTTTCTCAATAGAAGGGAAAAAATAAGAAATGTCTGAGATTGATGCCAAGTCAACCTGGTATATTTATATTGTTGAAACACGATTTGGTCATTGGTATACCGGGGTGACTAATGACGTAGCTGCCCGTATTGAGGCGCACCAAGAGGGAAAAGGGGCCAAAAACTTAAAAGGCAAAGCACCGCTACAATTGGTTTTCTCATACCCAGTGGGTACTAAAAGTGATGCTTGTAAATTAGAATGGCAAGTTAAAAAACTCAATAAAGCACAAAAAATTCAATTGGTTGCCTCTAATGGTGAGTCGAGTAATTTAACGATAAAATCACTAATGAAATTAACAACAAGCTGATACCGCTCAAAATCAATAGCGGTTATTGTATCGCGCTTAGTGTGGTGGTTTTTATCTTCCCCAATGCCGAAGTAAATATAAGGTATGCGTGCTTTGGCGAATGCATAGTGATCACTGGCACGATGCCAATCAATTCGAGGGTTATCCATCATTCTTTGCATTTTATAACGTGAATTCGCAATTCTCAGGTTGAAGTCAGGCGTAGGGAGTGTCTTAAGGATAGATAGAGCATTGGAAGTGTGCTTAGAATGTAACACGTAGACTCTATTTTTAGACGTTGGGGCTAACATATCTAGATTTATGTTTAAGGCGATATCTGTGCCCTTGAGTTGACTTACAAAGTATTTTGCACCGTATAAGCCTTTCTCTTCTGCATCTGTTGCGACAAACGTCACTGAACGGTTTCGCGTTTTGTTGTTCAGTAGTTCGGCTAAATAAAGTAATGCAGATGTACCCGATGCATTGTCATTTGCACCGGCATAGTAAGACGTAGGTTGGCCTCCTAAATGGTCATAATGGGCTGTAATAACGAGGTTGTTCCCACAAGTTTGTGTATTACAGGGTAGCGTTGCGATGATATTATGCCCTGTAGCATGGCGAAAAAAGCCAGCCTTAAATGGAAAAGCTTGATATTTCGTTTCTAAATTCAGATGCTCAAACCGATTATATATATATTGCCCGCTAATATTTGGGGTGTCAGTTTTACCTGCGGGTCGCCCAGCATGTGCTGGGCTTGTTAAAGTGAGCATATCTTCGTGCAATTGCGACGCACTAGCTTGATAGGCGGCGGTAAAAAAGGCTAAAACACTAATTTTTAGCCACAGTTTGTAACCACTGAAGTTTATTTTGGTAGCGTTTTCGATCATGGTTAAATTCAGATAATTTATAAGCTTGTGATAAGTACTTTTGTGCTTGCTCAAGGTTACCTCGGTAATAATGTACTTTTGCAATGCCAAAATAACTGCTATGCAGTTTAGTATCAAGTCTTCTTGCCCTATTAAAGTGACGAAGCGCGAGACTTAAATTGTTCGCTTCTAAAGCTTCATTCCCTAATACAATTTGGTAGTACGGGTTATCTTTGCGTTCTGCACTGAGTTTGCTTTCGATTGAATCCGCTAGATGCGCTCGTTCGGTTAACCTATACAATAACGCCATATTTCCCATCACAGTTTTGTTATCTACGTTTAATGCTAGGGCTTGTTGATAAGTTTGCTCTGCAAGTTGGTGTTGGTTAACGATTCTATATAACACCCCAAGATTACCCCATGCACCTGAGTAATGTTCATCAATATTTATCGCGGCCTTAAAATAGTTATAGGCAAAGTCGTGCTCGCCATTAATCATATGTATGGCGCCACGGTTGCTATAAAACATGGCTAAAATTCTTTGCTTAGTAATGTTTGATGTTGGGAATTTTTGTTGGCGACTGTTGGGATCAAAATCAATCGTGAGCGATTTTGGTGCTGTATAAAGTGACACAGCACTGGTTCTTGTTCGATTTCTGGCAAAGTTTGATTCAGTGATAACCAAGTTCACATGCCCGGTTAATAAACTATACCCTAATGTTTGATCCCAATATTCTGGAATATGTACTCTTTGGAATTGGGATTCAAAACCAAGGTGCTCGGCGAGGCTAAATGATAAAATAGATAATGAAAGGCAATTCGCATTGAGATCAAAGTAGGCTTCTGAAGCGGTTAAATTAGCACCTGACTGATAAGACAGCGATGATTCACCATTATCTACTAAAAATTTAAGCAAGGTTTGGGTCTGTGATAACGAAGGGGTTGCCCCTCTAAAATACACATCAAGTTGTGTTTTTATTTTAGCATCAAGCTGAAATACTTCGCGTTCACTCGGCACGCGATGTTCGGAGAAAAGGGTATCGTTCAATAAGTTTTTATTTGTCGATACTTGTTGTTCAGTGCTGTAACACGCACTTAGTAAAAAACATATCGGGATTAGACTGACGAATTTTATTTTATTTAGCGTGGACATAACCACCTCCCACTTAAAACTGCTTATTTATCAAGCATAGTTCAAAATATAACTGAGGAGTAGTTTGTTTGGTTACAAATTGTTGCAGGAATAAATGGTGTTTATATCGCTTGATATAAACACCATTTAGAAGCTCGGTTAAGTGAACTTTTATAGGCCGCTAAATTACCCTTGCTCAAAGCTGGCTACTAAGCCATCTAGTATTTTAGCTGAGTCTGCAAGCGCTTGAATTGAATGCTCAGTATTTAACTGCTCATTCATAACTTCATCGCTAATGGTGCTGATATGTTCAATGCTTCGGCCCACATCGGCAACTACGTTACTTTGTTCTTCGGTGGCAGCAGCGATTAATGTGGTCATATCATTAATTTGGTTTGCAGTTTCGGTGATGGTTTCCATCAGTTCCACAGAGTTTTGCATTGTTTCAACACTTTGTACTGCTTGATGCTTCGACTGACTAATTTGTTTGACAATAGAGTCAGATGCAACCGTTAACTCTGTAATTGTGGCTTGAATCTCATCAGTTGATTGCGAAGTTCTACTGGCGAGTGCACGTACCTCGTCAGCTACTACGGCAAAACCACGGCCATGTTCACCCGCGCGTGCAGATTCAATTGCCGCATTGAGCGCTAATAAATTCGTTTGTTCTGATATTCCGCGAATGACATCGACAATATTGGCAATAGATTGCGTTTTTTCGGCCAATGTCGTTACTTCTGAGGCCATCGCATCAATATCATTAGCCAACCCTTGTAGCTGGGTTTGACTTTGCTGAACACCATGGTGGCTCTGATTTGACATTTCTTTGCTCTGTTCTGTCAATTTAGCTGTATTATTTGCGCTTCCAGCAATCTCTTGTACCGTTGCCCCCATTTCATTTATTGCGGCAGCCACTGAAATAGTTTGTGACTTCTGCTCATCGAGAGATTGAGAGTTACTTTGGCTTTGTTCAAAAACGCGTTCACTGGCACTACGAATATCGCCACTTTCACTGGCAACTTTCTTTATGGCTTGCTCAATTTTATTAATAAACTGGTTAAAACCCTCAGCTAAAGCCTGTAATTCTGGTTGCTCAGATTCTGGCACTCTGTAATTTAGTTTCGCGTCTCCGCTCCCTAAACGTGCAAATAGTTGTGCCATATTTGATAGCGGCGCACTTAAATTTTTAGCTAAGAATAAGCTAATCAAACTCGCAACGAGTGCAACGGCAACTGAAAAAGCAATTATCTGCCACTGCAGGGATAGAATCTCTTCAATGACTTCAGATTCAGGCACTTGGGCGATGACATATAAGTCAGTACCAGCAATTGGACTTGCTGCGACTAAGGTTGTCTGCTCGGTTAGGTTGAGTTTCTCAACGACGAAGTCTTGATTGGAAAGCAAACTACCAACAGCTTGGTTGCCGTATAAATCTCTGAGTGTGGTGGTGGCAACTAATGCTGCATCTGGGTGCAGCTGAATGGTACCTTCTTTATTGACCACAAATACAAATCCGGTTTTTTCGATTCGCATATTACTCAACATACGTTGCATATCATCAATGCTTTTTGCAAGTCCGGCAAGGCCGACGCCATTTGTTTGCTGATGATTGACAAACATTTTTACATCCCCAGGGGATTCTTGGAAAATGCTAATTGAGTATTCGGCCCCGCTTTGTGTAAAGCCAAAGAACCAGCCATCTTGTTGATGATTTAGTTCTCTGAGAAAGCCATGTTGGTTCCAATACTGTCGTGTTTCTCGGTTAGCCCATGAAGCCGTGGCCAATTGATATTGGTCAACCAACCTTCCGAGCTCGTTCACTAATAGCGTTTCACTGAGTTGCCCATTCTTTGCTGACTCAGTAATAAAAACATTACTAGAGAGTTGTTTAGCTGCATCTTTTAGTTGGTAGATTTGCTTTGAGATTGACTTGTTAATGCTTTCGACTTTTGCAGGTAGCTCTGACTCTAACATGCGTGTTTCAGTCATCGTTTTTGCGCTATAAATCGCAGTAGCACCGATTATCCCTGCAACAATTATTGCAATTAGGCTACCTAATAATGTGATTTTTTGAGTGATTGTAAGGCTAGTTTTTCGCATTGATCCACACTTTTCTAAAACAAGGGAACTATTCTACCATAATCAATAATGCGATCGAACAAAGTGTAGCAATTGTTCATTAAATTACCACTTTTGTATAATGTTAAAAAAGGTACGAATGAAGCATAGATATGAAAAAAGCCCATAGCGAATGCGTATGGGCTCGGTTTCTAACAAGCGAACTGGTTTAAACTATTTTTTTCATAGCAGACATGTAGCCGCGTAGTTGCTCCCCAATGATTTCGACTGGGTGGCTACGAATGGCTAAGTTAGCATCGATAAGCTCTTGATTATCAGCATAATTGCTTGTCACATCTAAGCCTTTACCAATAACGTCGGTATCAATGTTTTCCATAAAAGGTTTAAGGAGTGGCAAACATGCATGGTTATATAAGTAACAACCGTATTCTGCAGTATCTGAAATAGTGCTATTCATTTCGTATAGCTTTTTACGCGCAATCGTATTGGCGATAAGTGGCGTTTCATGAAGTGATTCATAGTATGCTGATTCATCAATGATCCCTGCGGCAGTCATTGTTTCAAACGCGAGTTCAACGCCGGCTTTGACCATTGCTACCATAAGAATGCCTTTATCGAAAAAGGTTTGCTCCGAAATTTCTTGATCAGTATTAGCTTGCTTTTCGAATGCAGTTTCTCCCGTTTCTGCACGCCATGATAATAACTTAGCATCATCTTCAGCCCAATCAGCCATCATACCTTGTGAGAACTCACCACTAATGATGTCATCCATATGTTTGTTATATAGCGGACGCATAATCTGTTTTAACTCTTCACTTAATGTGAAGGCTTTTAACTTTGCGGGGTTAGATAAGCGGTCCATCATATTTGTGATACCACCGTACTTAAGTGCTTCAGTGATCACTTCCCATCCATATTGAATGAGTTTTGATGCGTATGCAGCGTCGATACCTTGCTCAACCATCTTATCGAAACATAATAGCGAGCCTGTTTGTAACATACCGCATAGAATGGTTTGTTCACCCATCAAATCTGATTTTACTTCAGCAATGAATGATGACTTAAGTACACCCGCACGATGACCGCCAGTGCCCGCAGCATATGCTTTAGCTTGGGCTAAGCCCTTGCCTTGTGGATCATTTTCTGGATGAACAGCTATTAGCGTAGGCACTCCGAAACCGCGCTTGTATTCTTCGCGTACTTCAGTGCCTGGGCATTTTGGTGCAACCATGATAACCGTAAGATCTTCACGAACTTGCATGCCTTCTTCAACGATATTAAAGCCATGAGAGTAAGCGAGTGTTGCGTCTTTTTTCATTAAAGGCATAACCGCGTTAACAACCGAAGTGTGCTGTTTATCAGGTGTTAAGTTTAGAACTAAATCGGCACTTGGAATAAGGGCTTCATAGGTACCAACAGTAAACCCATTCTCTGATGCATTTAAGAAAGATTGGCGTTTTTCAGCAATCGCAGATTCACGTAAAGCATAACTAACATCGAGTCCTGAGTCTCTTAGGTTCAGACCTTGGTTTAACCCTTGTGCACCACAACCTACAATGACAAGTTTTTTGCCATTTAGTACGCTCACACCCTCATTAAATTCTTGAGGGTCCATAAATTCACATTGTGCCAGTTGTGCTAGCTGTTCTCTTAGTGGTAAAGAGTTAAAATAATTCGCCATGTTAGTGCCTTAAAAATAAGAATGTATTTAAATAGAGTGTGAAGCCAGCATAAGCGCTGTTATTAATTACGTAAAATGATATATTTGAATTGTAGTATTTCATATTGTGAAATACTACCTGGGGTAGGTAATGTGAGGCCGTATGGATCATAAGCAATTAAAGTATTTTTTGGGACTTGCAGAAACACTGCATTTTGGCCGGGCCAGTGAACAGTGCCATATTAGTGCCCCTACATTAAGTAGACAGATTAAGCAGTTAGAGCAAGAACTGGGTGTTGCTTTATTTATTAGAGATAACCGCAGTGTGAGTTTAACTGCTCAAGGGAAAGCGTTTGTTGAGTATGCACGTACAACCTTGTCGCAGTGGCGGCAGTTTAAGAGCCAATGTCAAGATAGCCGACAGCCACTAAGTGGAGAGTTGAGCTTTTATTGTTCTGTTACGGCGACTTATAGCTTTGTTTATGACTTGTTTGCACAGTTTAGACAGCAGTATCCCGCGATAGAGTTGAACTTAAATACTGGAGATCCAGCATTTTCTATTGCCCATGTGCAAAATGATAAAGAAGACCTTGCTGTTGCTGTCAAGCCAACACATTTACCCAATGGTATATCGTATCTGCCACTTGGACGTTCACCCTTGGTGATTATAGCACCGACAATGGCATGCCCTTTGAGTGACTTATTGGACTCAAACGTCAATGGAGTGATGGAGTGGAGCCAATTACCCTTTATCATGCCGGAACATGGCATATTAAAAGAGAGGCTTGATACCTTTTGTACTGAGTTGCAATTTACACCGAAAGTATACGCCCATGTTTCAGGGCATGAGGCGATGGTCGCCTTAGCAAGCTTAGGCTTTGGTATTGCGTGTATCCCTGAGATAGTGCTGGCTCAATCACCCTTTAAAGAGCAAGTTCGATATTTGACCGTGTCAGAACCAATGGAGCCGATAGAAGTGGGCTTAGTGTGTAAAACAAAGCGATTGACTGACCCTGTTGTTGCTGTGTTATGGAAAACGGCAGAGAATTTGTTCACCTTGTAAAGCTGCCATTCAGTTTCAAGCATTAAACTAGCCAAATTAAAATAAAAACTAATCCTTTAGGTGTAGAAATGGCTAAAATTTTGTTTGCTGAACGTGAATCGGAATATTTTATACAGCGAAAAATAATATTTGAGCAAGCAGGATATGAAGTTTTTCATTTTTCGAGTGAGGCTGATATGCCTGATTGGGAAGGGGTTCAAGATATTTCGGGTGTTGTTGTCAATGAGCAATTTACCCTTGATAATCCAACAGACCTAATTGATAAAATGAAGTCACAGTTTGCCGCACCTGTCATGGTTTTTACGGGAAAAACAGACGAAGCTGACCATAGTTTTTTGTTGGAGTCGGGGGCGGATGATGTAATAACGAAAACAGCCACCCCGCGTTTGTGGCAAGCAAGGCTGAATGCGCTGCTACGTCCTGCGGCGTCAAAATCAAACTCTTTATTGACATTTGGACTGCTAGTAATCGATGCTCGAGCACGGCTAGTGACATTGAATGATAAAGAAATTTACCTGACAAGTCATGAATTTGAACTACTGTGGTTATTGGCAAGTAATGCTGGGAGAGTAATTAGTCGAGAGCATGTTTATAAAACCATCATTGATAAACCTTATCAAGATGACACTCGAACGGTTGACGTACGCATTTCACGACTACGAAAAAAATTAGAAGATGATTCATCACAACCTGGAAAAATCAAAACGATTTGGAAGCAAGGTTATATTTTTGTTAAAGATGCCTGGCGGTAGCTTGTAATATTCAATCTTATGCAATTATGTTTATGTTGCAATGAGTTATTAGCATAAATTAGTGCCTTCTTTTTTGAATGAAAAGCGAAATAAATATCAGATAGATTGCTTGTTTTATATGTGTTTGAACAACAGTTTTTTTGTAAATCTATGATTTCTACCAGATAGAGGTTTACAAATTGTCATATTTACTTTGTTTCGGCAACGCAAATAATATTGATTGCTATTTATATGCGTGTATACTTTTGTCCCAGATAAGAAAATGTAAATACAAATAATTTTCAGAGGAAATCATAAATGATTTTACGTAAGTCTCTTCTTACAACATCTATCTTGGCCGCAACTCTTGGTTTAACTGCGTGTGGTGGTTCTAGCTCAAATGATTCATCATCAACTACGCCAACGACTCCTACAACCCCGACTAATGCCGCGCCGACAGACATTACCTTGTCGTCTAGCGTTGTTGCTGAAGATATTGTTGGTGCAGAAGTAGGCACTTTGACTGCAGCCGATGATGCAGACTCAGGTCATACTTTCACAACAGATGATGTACGTTTCACAATTGAAGATGGCGCGTTAAAGCTGAATGGTCATCATGCTATGAACTTTGAGCAATTAGCTGAAGGTGAAACAATCACTGTAAAAGTGAAAGTAACAGATGCGGGTGACCTTACATTTGAAAAAGATTTAGTATTGTCTGTTGCTGATACCGCATCAACGGCAGGTGTAAATGTATATGAGTTTGATACTAAGCTTACTGGAGAGAGTGGCTCTTCTGTATCT
Organism: Pseudoalteromonas sp. MMG012; assembly: GCF_018100875.1. Classification (NCBI taxonomy): domain Bacteria; kingdom Pseudomonadati; phylum Pseudomonadota; class Gammaproteobacteria; order Alteromonadales; family Pseudoalteromonadaceae; genus Pseudoalteromonas; species Pseudoalteromonas sp. MMG012. The sequence goes on along the minus strand of NZ_JAGJEF010000034.1, from coordinate 22,212 downwards.
TATACAGGTCAGACTGCACGTCATGCATTGTCAGCTGAGATTAAGTCATACATGGGCAAATTCAATGCTGAATATATTGAGTCACTAGGCACTAATGCGCCGACTATCGCTAGAGCGCGATTAGATGCTTTATGGGGTGACTATGCTGCGGTAGCAGATGATGAGATTTCACACCTAGGTGATAGCGCAGCATTAGCGGCTGGCTACACGCAAACTACATTTTCTCAAATATCGGGTTCAGGTAAAGAACTCAGCGGTAAAATCGCTGGTGCAGATGCATCGAAAATGTACAAAGATTGGTTAAAAGAAGATGGCTCTGGGCTAGTTGGTTGGAATAACTTTGGTGAAAATGCGAAAACACCTGAAGGACTAGTTAAGTACTACTTTGATTTATTTGAGTCACAAATTCAAAAAATGGTTGGTGGCGAGCAACTAAAAGATCCGGCTGGTAACGTTATTACTAAGGCTTATATCACCCCTGAAGGCCTTGACTTAGTGCAACTTGTGCAAAAGCATACTTTAGGTGCATTAATGTTTTCACAAGGTACAGATGATTATCTTGATGATGGATTAACAAGTCAAAATATTGAAGCGCATAAAGATGGTAAGTCATATACCTCTCTTGAGCATCAATATGATGAAGGTTTTGGATACTTTGGTGCATCTCGTCATTACTTAGAAGCATCAGATGACGAAATAGCGAAAAAAGGTGGCAGAGATACACATCAAGGTAAATACGATGCAAATATGGATGGTAAAATCGACCTAGCTGCAGAATTTGTTTGGGGCAACGCGTCAAATGCTGCAAAGCGTGATAGAGGCACATTACAAAAAGATGAAGATGGTAACATCATTAATGCTGCGACTAATGTCACGACAGATTTCACAGCTGTTGCAATGACTAACTTCATCCAAGGCAGAAAGATCATTAACGACAATGTTGGTGTTGCGTTAACTGCAGAGCAAATGACGCAAGTTAAGGCGCATGTCTTTGGTGCATCATTAGCGTGGGAAAAAGCAATCGCTGCAACAGTGGTTCATTATATTAATGATTCACTAGGTGATTACGCGAATATTGAAGATGGTGAATACACAGCCGATGAATTCGCGTCACTTGCTAAGCATTGGGGTGAAATGAAAGGCTTTGGTTTGAATTTCCAGTTTAGCCCGTTCTCTCCATTTGCAGATAATGACCTTAATCCTAAGAAAGACAGTGTTGGACCGGCAAAATTTGCTGAATTGCACACGTTATTTGGAGATGCACCCGTGCTAGTTCAGGCTGATATAGCAGCGTATAAAACTAAATTAGAACAAGCTCGTGAGATATTAAAAGTGGCATATGACTTCAATGAAGACAATGTACTTGGTTGGTAACATAACCATTTAATCTACTATTAAGGTTAGCTCTTTATAAGGGAGCTAGCCTTTTTTTATATTTAAATAATTAGGAACAAATATGAATTCTGTTTCGAAATTAAGATACATACCGTTGGCTTTTTCGGTACTCTTAACAATGAGTCTAAGTGGTTGTGGGGAGAGTACATCGGGGCAATCAGGTAGTGCTTTTGATGACGGTAACAATAACGGTGGAGACAGCGGTGGTGATAATAACGGAGGCGATACATCTTCTTTTGATGAGAAAGCCATGATCGCAGGACTTGTTGATCAAGTTATTACGCCGACTTTTACTGCATTTCAAAGTGAAACAGCATCTTTATACAATGACGTAAAGAGTTACTGTGAGGTTGAGCAAACGATTGATGACTCAACGACAGACTTTGCCGCACGTGATGCGCGATTCGATTCAGCAAAACAAAGCTGGAGAGAAGCGATGACTGCTTGGCAGCAAGCCGAGTTGATGTTGTTGGGACCGCTTTCGGCAAATGAAAGTGCGCTAAGAAACGTTATTTATTCATGGCCTTCTAAAAGCCTGTGTGGTGTTGACCAAGATACCGCGTATTTTGAAGATGGGGTAATAAACCAAAATAGCGCAAGGCCATATGATTTAAAAGACCGAACGTTTACACGCAGAGGTTTATTATCGTTGGAGCACCTATTATTTAATACATCCTACACCCATAACTGTAGCGTTGAAAATGAAGCATTAGCGGGTTGGAACTCCCGTACTGAACAGTCAGTTCGAATTGCACGCTGTCAATTTGCGACAGAAGTCAGTAAAGACCTAAATGAGAATGCACAATCATTGGTATCGCAGTGGAATGCTGAAGATGGATACGCGAACGAGCTTAAAAATGCTGGTGAGGCTGGAAATTCTTTTGCAACGCCCTTAAAAGCCGTTAATGCGATATCTGATGCGTTATTTTACCTAGACAAAGAAGTTAAAGATTTTAAATTGGGTATTCCACTGGGACAGTTTACAAACTCTTGTGGTATGTCAGTTTGTTCAAAAGATGTTGAAAACTCAATTTCAATGCATTCACTTGAAAATTTAAAAGCAAATTTGATGGCTTTTGAAAAACTTTTCTTAGGTAATGAGATAGGAAGTGAAGCACAACTCGGTTTTGACGATTTCTTAATTGAATCTAACGCAGAAGATACTCGTAACTTGATGGTCAGTGGTATCAATGATGCAAAAGCTGCCACAAATGCGATTGAAACAAGTTTGTATGATGCGTTAAATAATGACAGTGACAAAGTTGAAACTACCCATGCGAAAGTTAAGGACGTAACTGATCAGTTGAAAAATGATTTTATAAATAAACTCGCCCTAGAACTTCCTAAAACATCGGCAGGTGACAATGACTAATTCAACTAATTCAACTAAATTAACACAATCAGCTATAGCAGTGACGTTGGCACTCATGCTGCCATTTGCGAATGCGGCTGACGAAAACAGTGATGACGGTTTAGAGCACATAACGATTATCAGCCATTATGATAAGTTGAGAACGGAAGCCGGTTCAGCAACACTGATTGGTGAAGCTGAGTTGGAAAAGTTTGAATACAATGATATTCATCGCATTCTTGCCTCTGTACCTGGAATTAATATTCGAGAAGAAGATGGTTATGGCTTGAGGCCGAACATTGGTTTTCGAGGTGTAACTCCAGAAAGAAGTAAAAAAATAAGTATTATGGAAGATGGCGTGTTAATTGGACCATCACCCTATTCTGCGCCAGCGGCATATTATTTTCCAATGACGACGCGGATGACAGCTGTTGAAGTGTTTAAGGGGCCTGCGGCCATTAAACACGGTCCACAAACCGTTGCGGGTGCGCTGAATTTAGTAACGCGACAAATCCCTGAGTTTTCTGAGGGAGCAATTGACTTGTCAGTGGGTGCGGATGGTTATCAGAAAGCGCATGCCCATTTTGGCTCTGTAGTAAATAATGTCGGTTTTTTATTGGAAGGCGTAACCCTTAAAGCGGATGGCTTTAAAGAACTCGATGGTGGGGGTGACACTGGGTTTGTTAAAAATGATTTGCTGGCAAAATTTAACTATAAATTTGAAGCAGACGGCATAGAGCATACACTGGGGCTGAAGTTGTCGTATTCAGATGAAGAGTCTGATGAAACGTATTTAGGTTTAACTGATCAAGATTTTGCAGATACACCTTATCGTCGATACGCAGCTTCGCAACCCGCTTTGATGGATACAGAGCATCAGCAGATTATGTTTTCTCACTTTGCTGATGGTGAAAACTTCAGCGTAGCCACTCGGGTATATCGAAATGATTATGAACGAGCTTGGAAAAAACTGAATGGGCTACTAAATAGCTCAGTGTCGTTACAGAAAATTTTACATGATCCAGAAACATACGAGTTAGCATATGGTGTTATATCTGGAAAAATAGACTCAGTAGCTGATGGGTTGCCGACTCAATTTCTTAATATGGGCACAAACGATCGAGAATACTACTCTCAAGGTATCCAAGTCGATGCTGATTTTGAGCAAGAGCTTTTTGGATTTACCCATAATATTGCTGCGGGTGTTCGATATCATGAAGATGAGATTGAACGAAAGCATTTTGAAGAAACCTATGAAATGGTGTCTGGGATAGCGCAAAAAGCAGTGCCAGATGTACGGGCTGCAACACAAGATATTGAGTCAACAAAAGCATGGTCTGTCTACATTGAAGATAAAATCACACTAGACGCTTTAACTTTGGGTGTGGGTGTTCGGGGTGAGTTCATGGATATGCACTACCAAGATCAGAGAAATGCAGATTTATGGCAAGATAAGTCGACTCATATTTGGTTGCCAAGCATCAGTGGTTTTTATCAATTATCTGAAGAGTCTGGAATTTTATTTGGTGTGCATGAAGGCTTTGTGCCTTCGTCACCTAAAAGACGGGCATCAGAAGAGTTGGAAAATAGCATCAACTATGAGTTTGGAGGCCGGTTTAATGATGGTGTTACACAGTTTGAAGTGGTTTCTTTCTTTAATGATTACCAAAATTTAACAGAGACTTGCGGGTTTTCTAATTGCGGTATTATTGAAGGTGAAACATTTAGTGGTGGTGAAGTGGATGTTTATGGTGTGGAAGTACAATTCTCACAAAGCTACCCATTAAATTTGCATATTGATATCCCTTATAGCTTCGTGTATACGTATACACAAAGTGAGTTTAAGAATTCATTTCAATCTAGTTTTGCTCAGTGGGGCCTTATTAAAGCAGGAGATAGCTTACCCTATTTAGCGGATCATCAAGCCACCTTCAATATCGGATTCTCAGGCAGCGACTGGAAAGTTAACTTTTCAGTGAAATATGTCGATGAAATGCAAGAAGTAGCAGGCACTGGAGAAACGCTTTCTGGTTCAATTGTGCCCTCTAGTACGACATTAGATTTATCTGCTAGCTATGATTTTGATCAATATGGTCGCGTTTATGCGAAAGTAGATAATGTATTTGATAATGTGGACATTGTCAGCAGACGTCCATATGGAGCACGTCCGGGTAAACCGAGACAGGTTTCAGTAGGGTACAAATACGCATTTTGATATTTAGATGTAATACCATTTTATAATAGGGCCACTTAGTTGGCCCTTTTTTGAAGGTATGTTAGGGGAGTATAATGCTAGAGCAGTTGTGGCAAGCTATTGTAGGATTACCGCACTATTTAATTGATGCGAATAAGCGAATCTACATACCTTATTTGCTCAGTGCGATTGTGATGGCAATACCGGTGTACCTAGCGAGCGAACAGGTGCGATCCGGTCGCGGTTTTGCGAAGTTTTTATTTCCTAAAAAAGTGTGGCTGTGTCAAAGTGCACGGTTAGATTATGTACTTCTTGTCACGAATACCTTAATTAAAGCTGCGACATTTGCGCCAATCGTATTGACGATGGTACCGGTTGCTATTTTTATTACTGACACGTTGGAGGCATTATTTGGTGCGCCATTACACTTAGCATGGCCAAGTGGCGTGATTATAGCTGTTTTTACCTTGATGTTATTTATCGTCGATGATTTGACTCGATTTTTATTACACTTAGCACTCCATAAAGTGCCATTTTTATGGGAAATACATAAGGTACATCATTCAGCGAAAGTCCTGACACCATTTACAATTTATCGTTCTCATCCGATTGAAAGTTATTTTTATGCATGTCGAATGGCGTTAACTCAAGGCATTGTGGTGGGCTTAGGTTACCATTTTTTTGGGACCGGACTCAGTATGTATGACATTCTTGGAGCAAATGCATTTGTATTTATATTTAATATTTTTGGTGCCAACCTCAGGCATTCGCACATTCGTTTTACTTGGGGTGATAGACTAGAGAATTGGTTTATCAGTCCTGCTCAACATCAAATTCATCACAGTGATAACCCCCAGCATTTTGATACAAATTTAGGCTCAGCATTGGCGATTTGGGACCGGATGTTCGGGTCGTTAATTCGCGCATCACAGGCACCGCATATTTCGATAGGGGTTGGCAAATATGACGCGGGGCACGACTCACTGATTGCCATTTACGGTAAACCAATGCTCTTGGCTGTTGGAGCGTTGTTACCGCATAAATTGGGTAAACGGCTGGTGCAAAAGCAATCAGTAAAAAAGCCGTAAATAAACTGGATCAATAAATAGAGTTATTTAGACGAAAGTAATGGCATGAGTACCTGCTCAAGTCCATTCAACTTTACTTCGTAAATCATTGCGAGTTGTTCACCTAATATTCCTTGAGGAAAGCCTTTGCTCTTAAACCAAACAACATAGGGTTCAGGTAAAAGGAGTAAAGGAGTACCTGCATACTTGCCAAATGGCATTTTAGTATTAATGGCTTTTAGCAGAGCCTGTTGATCGTGCATATGTTGTGTTCAACCCAAGAGTAAGTGTGCCTTTATTGTATCAAGGCACACCATTAGGTAAAGGCAAAGAACACCGTCAATACAAAGCGTATCAGAAACGCCAGTTAACATTGGCCCACAGTGTTATGCCTGCTTCATTTATTTTATCAATTTGTGGGTAGCCACTGACGGCAGTGCCTGATTTGCTTAAATGTTCACTGTAAGTTTTATCAAGTACGTTATCGACACCTAATGTCCAATCAAGGCTGTCGGACTGACTATAGCTCGCGTTCAATGCTAGAGTGCCAAAACCAGCAGATTCTCCGAAGTCTTGCCCCGCAATATTACCTTGTCCAACAGCGACTCTATGTTGGGCAGCAACAATGCGCCAAAGTACACCGATATGCCAATTTTGGCGCTGATAATCTAAGGTAAATCGAGCTTGCAATGGGGGCTGTTGTGCCAAAGGCAGGTGATCAGATAAGTTACTAGCACGCACGTAGTTGATGCTGGCTCCGGATATCCAATTTTTAGTGAGGTCATAGCTCACGTCAGCTTCAAAACCGTAAGTTTGAGCATCGACATTGCGGGTCACTTTATTATTCATAGAACCCTGATTGAACAGATTGTCTGTTAAAATATAATCGTCAATTTGACTATAGAAAACAGAGACGGAACCTTGCCATTGTGTACGTTGGTGAAGTAGACCGATATCAAATTGATTGGTTTTTTCTATGTTTGTATGAAATGCACTTAGACTGTCAGGACCTTGACGGCTGCCGCCTAACAATTCCCAGTAATCAGGAAATCGTTCTGTGTGGCCGAAGCCAATAAAGTAGCTACTATCATGACTTTGCTGTTGGAACCGAGCAAAGCCGCTCCAAAGGTTATCTCTACGGGTTAATGAGGCGCTCGGGTTTGGCATTGTTTTCATCATAGATGAAATACTTTGTCGTTCATCTGTTGCTTGCCAATGATCTAAACGTAAACCAGTCACCACTTGTTGGTTTTTATCTAAACTATATTCATATTCAGCAAATACACCGGTCTTTTCAAATTCTCCATCAATTGAGCGCGGCAGAGTGTCGTATGATATCTCAAACTGTTTACGACTGACTCTATTACGGTGACGATCTTGCTGGTGATCGACCCCGAATTTGACGGTATGGTCCTCATTTAAATTGGCATCAAATAGAAGTTTACCCCCTTGTGTTCGGCGGTCAGGGTTCGAAGCTGTGGGCGTTTTCATCATCATGTTAGGTACGAAGGGTCTTAAGCTATAGTTGTCCATAACGTGGTCTATATTATTGTAATACCACTGTGCTTCAACATTGGTGATTATATTGTGGTTAATCGCCCAATCGGTGCGTATTGTGGTGTGAGTCCTATCGAATAAACTGCCATCCATCATACGGTCAGCGTAAGCCGCTTCGCCATCACTGCGGCCATAAGTAATGCTGATTATTTTGTCATCGGCAGGTGTGTAAGCAAACTCGGAGTCAGCATTCCAACGTTTATATTGTGAATGAATCACATTATTGTCACCGTCTGAAAAATCATCTGCGCGATTATAGCTGCCAGAAAATCGGACATAATACTCAGAGGAACCTGCTTTAATATCCGTGTTTAGGCCGCTTCGATTTGCACTAGCGAATACAATATTGGCAAACCCATCGACCCGCGGCTTATCTAAGCGTTCTAACGTACGTTCAAATACCACGGTTGCAGCACTATTGCCTGAACCATATAAAACAGTTTGCGGCCCCTTTATCACTGTCAATGTATCGTAAGACTGTGGGGTAATGTAAGCGGTTGGCGGGTCCATTCTATTGCCACACCCTCCAAGCGTAAGGCCACCGTTGCTGACGATATTCAACCGAGATCCTGCCATGCCCCTAAATACTGGATCGCTACTAGCCGATCCTTTTTTTATTAATGAAAATCCAGCGATACTGGTGAGTAAATCAGCCCCATCTTGCGCAGGAAGAGGTTGACGAGGCAGTTTTGGATTAGTTTTAATATCTAATGGTGAATGCATAGGAGCAACAACCACAATACGCTCTATATCGTCGTAGTTAGCAGCTGCATTGAGAGAGGTTAATAGTGCAAGGCTAATTAGAGTTTTTTCCATCATTGAGTCTCAGTCATTAAATTGTGATGGATTTTATATGTTTAGCGTCAGTTTGGAGTGTGACAGATTGTCGCATCAAGACTGGTTTTGCAGTAATTTTGATGTAGGTCAATATAGGGTATTGTTACGCTAAAGAATATAACTGGTTGGTCTGCTTGGTTGCAGTTAAGAGGGGCAATGGCCATAAAAAAGCATATATACGAGGAGGGTTAAGTATGAGCGCGTTAGCGCTCGATGACTTGCATTTGTTCGTTACTCCAATTGACTGCATCACTATAAATTTCAGGTAAGCAGGTCGAGTCTAACTTTAGGTCTGCACAGGTTTGTTGTGCTTTTTCCCATTGCGCTTGTTCATAATCCATCGCAATTGATAAGTATGTGGCGAGCACTCCATCGCCATTGAGTAACGCATCTTTTATTTCGATAACCAGAGGTAGTTTACTCATCACACTGTCCATGGTTTCGTCAAGTATGGCGTCCATCAGCGACATCATACCCGATAGAAATGCGGTGCCTATATTGTGCTTATCATTTCTTTTGGTTGCTAACAGTTCACAAAAATGAGCTCGGGTTAGTGATAGCTTAATAAGCTCCATTGGCTTTTCAGCAGAGACCTGTGCAGCGAACAATAGTGACAGAAACTTTTTTAACTCTGCGTTACCAAGTACTACAAGCGCTTGCTTAATCGTACTTATTTCTGCTCTACGCTTAAATGCAGCAGAGTTAGAATATCTTAAAAGTTTATAAGATAAGTTAACATCACGTTCAAAAACAGCGGTTATTCTTTGTAAATCGACATCGACACTGGACGTTTCATACAGTAGTTCCGCGAGGGCCATTTCTGAAGGTGGGAGGGCTTTACTTTGTACCATTTCAGGTTTAGCAAAAAAGAAACCTTGAAATAAGCTAAACCCCCAATCAATCGCTTGCTGGTACTGCTCATATGTTTCGACTTTTTCAGCAACTAGTTTTATGTTGTTGAAGCCTTTAGTCGCATCGATAATTTCTAGTATTTCTGCGTGTGATGTGGCAAGGAAGTCAACTTTAATTTGATCAATAAATGGATAGAAGTGTCGCCATACTTTTTGATGTTGATAGTCATCTAGGGCGATTGTATAGCCTTTATCTTTGAGATCTTGTACGGCGGCCAGCAGCCGCTTTCCTGGCTGCACGGTTTCTAGAATTTCAACCACAATCTGCTCTCGGCTGAGCATGGTTGGGTAGCCTTTTAATAACGTTTCAAGGGTAAAGTTGATATAGGCGGGCTTATTGTCTGTTAAATCATCTAATCCAAAATTGAATTGGCTTCCTTCAATTAAGCGAGATGTTGCTTCGTCCCCGTCAATATTTGGAAAAACATTGTCAACTCCGTCACGAAAAAGCAGTTCATAGCCTACTAATTCTTTATTGATGTCTAAAATAGGTTGGCGGGCAGCATAAAAATACATCTACAACAGGTCTCTTTTAATACAACTATAATTTCAATATAAGTGATGTTGCGTAGTAATTCATTATTTTTTTATGATTGTTTCGTCTTTTGGTATTAATTTAGTGGCTCATTTAGGTTTTTCAACTGGATATTTGTAGGGTAACCATGCTGTACTGGGGTAGAGGAAGTAGACGTGTTATAGTCACGCAAAACTAATAAAGTGCTCTATTTAATGACAATCAGAAAGACGGTTGTTGGATAATTATCATTGACAAGAGTGCTCTCATTGAAGGAGATAGCTTTGGAATTAGGTACGATTATTTCATTAGTACTGTATTTTGCAGTTATGTTGGGCATAGGTTTATATGCTTACCGTAAATCGACAAGTGATGTATCAGGTTATATGTTAGGTGGCCGTAGTCTATCACCAAGTGTTGCCGCTTTATCTGCAGGTGCATCTGATATGAGTGGCTGGATATTAATGGGCTTGCCTGGGGCAATGTTCGTGACAGGGTTTAGCAGTACGTGGATTGCGATTGGTTTGGTTATCGGTGCTTGGTTAAATTATTTACTGGTTGCACCTCGATTGCGGGTTTATACCGAGCTTGCCAATGATGCTATTACGATCCCTGATTATTTTGCTAATCGATTTGAAGATAAAGGTAATGCGTTACGTATTGTATCTGCGCTGGTGATTATCGTGTTTTTTACGCTTTATACATCATCTGGTGTGGTGGCTGGTGGTAAGTTGTTCGAAAACTCGTTTGGGATGAGTTATGAATCTGGGCTGTATATCACTACAGGTGTTGTGGTTTTATATACCTTATTTGGAGGCTTCTTAGCTGTTAGCTTAACCGACTTCGTACAAGGCTGTATTATGTTTATCGCATTAATATTGGTCCCTGCCGTGACATATTCATTATTAGATAACCCGCTATCATCTACGCTTGAGGCGGTTAATCCACAAATGCTTACGTGGATAGGCGCTGGTGGCGCAATTGGGATTATTTCTGCGATGTCTTGGGGGTTGGGTTATTTTGGTCAACCCCATATTATAGTGCGCTTTATGTCAGTAAAAAGTGTGAAAGATATGCCAACTGCACGTCGTATAGGAATGAGTTGGATGATCATTGCTGCACTGGGTGCGGTTGCGACAGGTGTGTTTGGTGCAGCTTACACACATGAGAATGGTATTGTTGTGAATGACCCAGAGACCATTTTTTTAGTGTTGTCTGAACTCCTATTTCACCCGCTCATAGCAGGGTTTTTATTGGCTGCAATATTAGCGGCAATTATGAGCACAATCTCGTCACAACTTTTAGTTAGTTCGAGCTCATTAACTGAAGACTTTTATAAAATATTCATAAATCGAAATGCAACGGACAAAGAGCTTGTCTTGGTTGGGCGCATTAGTGTTGCTGCAGTTGCGATACTCGCGATTTATTTAGCCTATGATAGAAACAGTTCAATACTCGATTTGGTCAGTAATGCGTGGGCAGGTTTTGGTGCAGCATTTGGACCTCTTGTGTTATTAAGCTTGTTCTGGCAAAGAATGAATTTTGCTGGGGCACTTGCAGGTATGATATCTGGTGCTGTAACAGTATTAATTTGGATTTATGCGCCAATTGAAATTGCAGGGCAAAGCTTAAGTAGTCATATTTATGAAATTGTTCCAGGCTTTATTGTTTCTGCATTGACGATAATCTTGGTGAGTTCCATGACGAGAGAACCCCATGAGCGGGTTCAAGATTTGTTTAAAAAAGTACAAAGTAATTTATAACAATGAAAAGAGTGCATGAAAGGGCCTAATATGGCCCTTTTTACATTGCCTCTAAAATAGGTCGTTAGATGTGTTGGTTTTGAAACCATAAAGAGATTGTTTGTTACCTAAAATCGCACTTATTTTTAGAATTAGAGACGATGTCTACCCTTTAGCAATAAAGTAATGATACGATGAGTATTGCACTAGGAGTCATAGTTACTTTTTAGTGTATTTGTTAATTTCGGTAAGTATCGCCTTGCGACAAAACCACTAACTAAGTTTATTAATCAAACTAAACAGGGACCCCGTGAAAATACCTAAACGCCTACAACCACTTGTTGATGATGGTTTAATTGATGCGGTCATAAGCCGGCTAATGAGCGGCAAAGAGGCTGATGTTTTTGTTGTGCGCTGCGGTGAGCATATTCGTTGTGCCAAAGTGTATAAAGATGCAATGAAACGTAGTTTTAAAAAGGCGGCACAATATCAAGAAGGTCGAAAAGTAAGGGGAGGACGCCAAGCTAGGGCAATGGGTAAACGCTCAAACTATGGTCGTCAGCTCGAAGAAGAAATATGGCAAAATGCAGAAGTTGATGCTTTGTCACGCTTGGCGGCAGCCAATGTACGTGTGCCTGCAACCTATTGTTGTGTCGATGGTGTGCTACTTATGGAGTTAGTTTCTGATGCAGAAGGTAACGTAGCACCACAACTTGGTGCGATAAGTTTGTCAGAAGAAGAAGCCATTAGACAGTACACTCTGATGGTCCATTATATTCGACTGATGCTTTGCACAGGCCTGATACATGGAGACCTTTCTGAATTTAATGTGTTAGTGGATGATTCAGGCCCTGTAATTATTGATTTACCACAAGCGGTGAATGCTGCGGCCAACAATAGTGCCCAAGCTATGTTCGAACGAGATGTAAATAATATGCGTCGCTACTACGGTGAATATGCGCCAGCTTTACTGCAAACTAATTATGCAAAAGAAATATGGGCATTATTTGAAGAAGGGAGTCTGACTGAAAACTCAGCTTTGACAGGTTTATATGAAGATGATTTCCAAGCTGCCGATGTCGGCTCTGTATTAGAGGAAATCAATGCAGCTATGTTAGAAGAGCAAGAGCGGCAAGCACGGATAAGCGGCCAAGACGATATTGGGTAATATGTACTATCTTTGTGATAAAAAGGGGAGTGATACTGCTCCCTTTATGTTTTTTATCTCAGATATTTTTTCCTAGAAACACTCAGAGCTACCCATTTCTATTATACGGTTTGTTTCTTCACTATTTTCAAACATATATAAAGCGCGATTGATATCGGAAAGGACAGTGCGCCACTTAGGTTTATTTTTACTGAGTGCAAAATAAAGATGGTTGTATTTAATTGGTTTTGTCTCATCATCAATATTTCTCAATAAAGTGACCTTTTCTGGTTTTGATAAGTCAGAATAATTTACGGTAAATCGCAATACCGTTGGATCTCCTATAATGAGGTTTACTCTACCGCCCACGAGTAGCTTGACTAACTGTAAATCATCAACAGCTTCTACGATTGCAAACTCGTTGTTGTCCATCATGGCATCGAACTCAGGGGTATTTTGGTACCCGCGTACGACGCCTATTTTCTCACCTTTAAGAGAGCTTAAATTACCACTAAACCGGTCTGGATCGCCTTTACGCTTGAGAAAACCAATCTCACCACCTGAAAATGAGTTGGACAGTGCTAATACTTCTCGGCGCGTTTTGTCTTTGACGTAATCAGAGGGGGCCGAATCTTCAATATAATACTCAGGCATTAAGATATCGGCTTTACCAAGCTCTACAGCTCTGACGGCACGTGCCCATGGCAAAAATTCAATGAAAATACTATAGCCTTGCTCGGCGAGCAGCGATACTGCAAATTGAAACACCCTCCCTTTGTTGCATAATGCGTTACTTATGTAGGGGGGCCAGTCTAATGTGACAATATGTAGTTGCCCTTTCGTTGCTTCGGCATTGTATAGATAGCCGGTCTTATGCTTAGACCCCTGCACTAGGTGGTATTTGGCGTTTTTAAAGTAACCAACGTTAATTGCTGCATGGGCATAAAGATGAAAAAAGCAAAAACTAAGAATAAGAATCCAACGCATAGTGGAATGCCGTGATCATTAATTATATAAACAAGTGTAGGTAAATTTTCCTTATTATTCATTGAATGAAGTGTGTAAATGTAGGGGGAATAAAAAAACCGGCTTTAAGCCGGTTTTTTTATTGTGAATTTGTAATTATTGTACAAGTTCTTGATCAGAGAACTCATCAGCAAACATAGGGCTAGATAAGTAACGCTCTGTTGCGCTAGGTAAAATAACGACAATATTTTTGTCTGCATTTTCTGGCTTTTCAGCAATGCGTTTAGCTGCGACAACAGCTGCACCAGATGAAATTCCGACCAAAATACCTTCGTCTTTCATAAGTTGATGTGCCATAGCAATCGCATCTTCGTTTGAAACAAGTTCAGTGCCATCGATAAGTTCTAAGTCTAGGTTACCAGGAATGAACCCAGCTCCAATACCTTGAATTTTGTGTGGGCCCGGTTTAACTTCGTCACCTGCAAGTGTTTGTGTAATGACTGGCGAGTCTGTTGGTTCAACAGCAATCGCTTTTACATCAAGGCCTTTTTCTTGCTTTAAATAACGAGAAGTACCAGATATAGTGCCGCCAGTGCCTACTCCAGCAACAAAGTAGTCAACTTTACCTTCCATCGTTTCAAAGATTTCTGGGCCGGTAGTTTCAAAGTGAATTTTGGGGTTAGCTGGATTTTCAAATTGTTGTAATAAAACATATTTACTAGGGTCACTAGCCTGAATTTCATTGGCTTTATCGATAGCCCCCTTCATGCCTTTAGCGCCTTCAGTTAATACTAAATTAGCACCTAATGCTTTAAGCAATTTACGGCGCTCTAAGCTCATGGTATTTGGCATTGTTAGAGTGAGTTTGTAGCCACGTGCTGCAGCCACAAAAGCAAGTGCAATACCTGTATTGCCAGAGGTAGGCTCAATTAGCTCTTTGCCTTCGGTTAACAAACCTGATTTTTCAGCTTCCCAAATCATTGATGAACCGATACGACACTTAACACTAAAGCTTGGGTTACGTGCTTCTATTTTGGCGTATACATTACCACCTGTCACTCGGTTAAGTTTCACGATTGGAGTTTGACCTATCGTGTGTGTGTTATCAGCGAAAATTTTAGACATTGTGTTCCCTTAGGTACTTTAGGTTTACTTATTGCCACACTTTACTTGGCTTAAATGAAAAAAGAAGTAAAGAATGGCTATAAGATATATTAAAATTGCTTATAGCTAAACGAAATAAAAAAACTGTTTATTATTCCTACATTAACCATGCGTAACTAAATTTAGCGAAAAAGGTTTTATTGTCTTTGGTTAGGGTTTCAAGGTCGTCGTCTTGATAGCCATTATCTGAATAACCAGCAAAAAACACCGTTTGAGGATTAATTTTGTATGAGTATAGTAGCTGTGAACTTAGCCCTTTATACGTTGCATCGATATCATTATCTATGTAGTTGTGTGTATTTCGGTCAATGTCGGTGCGAATGATGGCAAACCGAAGATAACTGTTAATATTAAATTGATAAGTGAGCCGAACATCCGTTAGGTTGGCCGTATATACATCATCACCTTCGGCCTTTAAATTTTCATAAGTATGTCTAAAGCGGACCTCAAAGTGTTTCCCTAAATTAACATGGATGGTTGGGCGAGCAAAATACTCCTGACCGATACGATTATTGGCCAAATCAACTTTATTTCCTGTTCGTAGGTTTAAGCCAGCAAATACTCCTGAGATGGGTTTAAACTCCATATAGGTCCAAACCCGATTCTCGGTGAAAAGATCCGTATTTCCATCAATACGAAGTTGTGTTTTGTCGTGTCTAAGTCCAGTGCGTTTCCGGTGGTCAACACCAAAATCGATGACACTTTGAAGCGGCCCATCAATGACGAAGTTACTTTGGATTTCTTTTTCTAGTAACTCTCCATCATCATTATGTGTGATATCCCAATCTGAATACCATCGAGCGCGATTCCACCAACTCTGCTCAGCGCCGTACCAACGGTACTCAAGTCCTGCAACGAACTTGTTAAAATCAACCTGTGACATAAACCCTAAGTCAGAACGTAGCCCAGCACCATGACTGCGGTAGCTAGAAAATACACGCCAGTGTTTTTGGTTATGCTCATAATTAACAAGGTAACCTGTGCCATAGGTACTTTGTTTGTTTAATGTTCTCAGAACACTTTCGTTATAATCACAGTCTTTAAATTGCTGGCAGGGGGGGGCGGTTATTGTGTCACAGTCACCGTCTTCACCATCACATAGTTCATCGATAAAAGCTTGAGAATACTCGGTATCAGATGAAAATAATTGCACCTTTAGTGTATCACTTGAGGTTGGTTGGTACTTACTATCAATGCTAATTAGCTTATTCTCATAGTCACCGCTTTGCCTTAGTGTCGCGGTCGTACCAATCGAGAGGGTATTATCTAGATCATACCGGTAACGAAAAGCAGCATTGTCACTTTCTTGTTCTAATGTGACGACGTTAGAGCCAAGGTTGCCTGGGACCATAACATTTAAATGTTCATCATTCGCTATAAACCCAGCGAAAGTATGACCTTGCTTGTTACTCGTAAATTTCACACCGTAATCTGGTGCTGCAATGTTACGGGTGTGGATCAGGTTAGAATATGATGAGAAATAGTCACTATTGTCTAAGAAAAAAGCGCGTTTCTCAGGAAAGAATAGGCTAAAACTATTATTAACACTTAATTGCCCAGTATCAGTTTCAACTTGAGAAAAATCAGGGTTGAGTGTTGCGTTTAATGTCATATCAGGTGTTATTGCCCATTTTAGGTCTAAACCTGGTTCGGTATTATTGTCGTTCTGCCAATCTTCTATATCAGCACCATCAATCTCTCGTGTTTCAGATTTACTTAAAACAAGAGAGGGAATAATGGCGAGATTATTCCCTTGCTTAGCCTGCTCAAACCCCTTGTATTTTGGCATTTGGCATATCCAGCAACTATTTGCATGAGTGATTTGCATATTGGATAGACGAAGGCGCTCGTTTCTAGGATAAAATCGCACAAACTCCATGGCCATTGTTTTGATGGTTTGACTATCATCAAAATTAAGTACTCGCAGCGGAAGTTCTACTTCAACGGTGTAGCCTGTATCATGGATTTGTCCTGCACTATCCCAAATGCCATCCCAAGACGTACTTTCACTATTGGTGAGTTCATTTTCAATTGAGTCCTGTTGAACTCCCAGTGGGTTGATGAAAAATTGATATGCGCTTCGACTGTTGTTAAATGAATCAATTTTTATGCCAACCAGATCATCGCTCCATGCGCGGTCCCTATCTCGATAGAATGCTCGTATCACCGAAGGGTCTGGGTCTGAGGCTTCAAAGCCGAGAAATAATGATGTACCATTTTCGTACACTAATACTGACGTTTCAACTGGGCTAGCCTCATTTTCGTATGGCCAAGTGACATTATTAATGGTAATTTTTTTGGCGTGTTTCCAAGCTGGATCGTTTAGATTGCCGTCAATTTTTGCTGATTGATTAATATAAGGAAGTTGATCAGGAGATGTTTGAGCTAAACAGCTCGCCGACAATAAGATAGGCACTGCTATAAGCGTTTTTTTTATCATTTTAAACATAGAAATTGCACATAAGTATATCCCTATTAAATATTATACGACTCTAATTAACAATCGACACGCGGCAGGGTGCATTTTTATGAGATTAGAGTGGGGCAATGACTGGTAATCACAATTTACTTTCGTAGAACACCGAATTTATAACATTTTCATGTGAAAACATGGTAAAAAACATCATCGTTCTAGTTTGAGAAATTTTATGTCGTTAATCTTAAAGCTTATCGCCGGTATTTTAGGCGGAATTGCAGCGGGTTTTTATCTCCCAATTATATTAATAGAGTTGCTTTACACTGCAAAAGTCATTATTGGTCAGCTTATTAGCTTCACCATCCCCTTGATCATTTTATTTTTTATCGCCTCAGGTATTGCAGGACTGCCTAAGGGCTCCGGTCATTTACTTGGTAAAACGGTGGGGTTTGCATATGGTTCAACAGTGATTGCAGGTACATTGGCTGTGCTGGTAGTTAACGCATTTATTCCATTCTTTGATGGTGCGATTACATACGAAGCTGCGACTTCGACAGAAATAAAAAGCCTAATTGCGTTGGAAGTTACACCTTTAATGGGCGTGATGACTGCGTTAGCGACAGCGTTTATCTTTGGAATAGGTATAAGTCAACTTAACTTACAGACCTTGAAAGATGTTACGGACCAAGGGCGGGATATAATTGATGCTCTCTTGGCGAAGGTGATTATTCCAGCCTTACCATTTTATATTGCAGGGGTATTTGCTGAAATGGCGGTGGCTGGAACGGTTGCTGATACATTAAGTACATTCGGTATAGTATTAGTTGCAGCTATTGTTATGCATTGGTTATGGTTGAGTGTGTTGTATATTGTCAGTGGTATTGTATTAAAGCGCAGCCCGTTAGAGTTAATACGTAATATGCTACCTGCGTATTTTACAGCAATCGGTACAATGTCGAGCGCCGCCACTATTCCCGTATCATTAAAGGCCAGTAAAGCGAATGGTGTAAAAGAAGAAGTTGCGAACTTCTCAGTCCCCCTGTGTGCCACTATTCATTTATCAGGCTCAACGATTACGATAGTGACCTGTGCAATGGCTGTTATGTTATTGTCTCCTGATATGACTGTACCTCCTTTGTTATCTATGCTGCCATTTATTTTTATGTTGGGCATTGTTATGATTGCAGCACCAGGAGCGCCTGGTGGGGCCGTGATGTCGGCATTAGGGCTTTTAACTTCGATGCTTGGCTTTAATGAAGCGGCTGTGGCTTTAATGATAGCACTGTACCTTGCGCAAGATAGTTTTGGTACTGCGTGTAATGTAACGGGTGATGGTGTCATTGCGCTTTGGGTTAATCGGTTTTCAGATAAATCGTAAGATCTAATTACCAAATATTAAGACTGGGAGTATGAAGCCTAGTCTTTTTCATTTCTTTTTAGTATTTTTATCTCTAGATGTAACTTTGTTTAGTATGCTTTGTAAATTTATGTGGTACTCTCAACAAGTTGCATTGAAAATGTGTAAATATCAAAGAATTAATTAAGAGGGTCAGCCATTGATTAACGTACTTTTAGTTGATGATCATGAACTTGTGAGAACAGGTATTAAGCGTATATTAGATGAT
This sequence comes from Pseudoalteromonas sp. MMG012, assembly GCF_018100875.1. Taxonomy (NCBI): domain Bacteria; kingdom Pseudomonadati; phylum Pseudomonadota; class Gammaproteobacteria; order Alteromonadales; family Pseudoalteromonadaceae; genus Pseudoalteromonas; species Pseudoalteromonas sp. MMG012. The sequence continues at coordinate 3,326 of NZ_JAGJEF010000034.1, read as the reverse complement.
GTACGCGGTTTTAAAGTGGTCGCAGAGGCTAAAACTGGCGAGGAAGCTGTGGCGTATTGTCGCCAAAGTGAGCCAGATATCGTATTAATGGATATGAATATGCCTGGTATTGGCGGGCTAGAAGCGACTAAAAAGATTTGTCGATATTGTCCTGATGTGAAGGTTATTGTGTTAACGGTGCATTGTGAAGACCCATTCCCAAGTAAAGTAATGCAAATTGGTGCTCATGGTTATTTGACCAAAGGAGCTGGACCTGACGAGATGATCAATGCGATACGTGCAGTCAATGCAGGACAAAGGTATATAGCCCCAGAAATTGCACAGCAAATTGCATTGGCGCAATTTAGTGGCCGAAATGATGAAAACCCTTTTCAGTCGCTGTCTGAGCGTGAGCTACAGATCATGCTTATGATAACCAAAGGTGATAAAGCACAGGATATCGCGGAGCGTTTGAATTTGAGCTCTAAAACGGTGAATAGTTATCGCTATCGTATGTTTGAAAAGCTAAATGTCGGGGGGGATGTTGAATTGACCCACTTAGCAATTCGCCATAAAATGATTGACATAGATACGACGCACTGATCGCTTGCTTAAATGGCTTTTTTTGATCACAAAGCATTTCTAAAAACATTATCAACGGAACCTGGTGTTTATCGTATGTACGATAATGAGCATCAGGTTATCTATGTTGGTAAGGCTAAAAATCTAAAGAAGCGCGTATCGAGCTATTTCCGCGCAAATATTCCTGATACTAAAACACGTGTGTTAGTAGGTAATATTTGCAACATTGAAATTACCTTAACTAATACTGAAACAGAAGCATTACTGCTTGAAAATAATCTAATAAAGAAATACCAACCTCGTTATAATATTTTGCTGCGAGACGATAAGTCATACCCTTACATATTCTTAAGTGGCCATGTACATCCACGGTTAGCATTTCATCGTGGAAGTAGAAAGTATAAAGGAGAGTATTTTGGCCCATTTCCCAGTAGTGCAGCGGTATCTGAAAGCTTAAGACTAATGCAAAAGATCTTCCCCGTTCGTCAATGTGAAGATGCATATTATAGGGCACGCAGCCGGCCTTGTTTACAGCACCAGCTAAAACGATGTTCCGCACCATGTGTGGGAAAAGTAAGTGATGATGAGTATCGTGATCAAGTCGATATGGCACGCCAATTTTTAAACGGCAAATCTCAGCAAATTATTGCAAAGTTAGTGCTGAGAATGGAAAAGGCGAGTATGGCCTTGGACTTTGAGCTTGCAGCGAAAGTACGTGACCAAATCGCGTTGCTGAGACAGATGCAAGAACAGCAGTCGGTAGCCGGTAATTTTGCTGAAATGGATGTTGTTGGCTTTGTACAGCAAAATGGTTTGAACGCTGTTCATATGTTGATGATCCGTGATCATAAAATACTGGGTACAAAAACGTACTTTCCCAAAGTACCAAAAGACTCCCAAACAGATGAGATCTTGACTGCTTTTATTGGGCAGTATTATCTGGGCAGTGGTGCCACTAGTCGCATTGCAAAAGAAATTATTTTGCCTTTCGAGCTTCAAGAGCAGAGCGAATTAGCATCCGCTTTGAGCGAGGTTTCACAGCGAAAGGTACAATTAAAAGCACTAATTCGAGGGGAACGAGCACAGTACTTAGCGTTAGCAAATAAAAATGCAGCAAATAGCATTGCGGTTAAACAAAGTGCGCAAGATTCTATTAATAAGCGATACGCGTTGCTTAAAGATGCATTGCAGCTAAGTGATATTAAAAGAATGGAGTGCTTTGATATAAGCCATACCATGGGAGAAAACACGGTCGCATCTTGTGTGGTATTTGATGGACAAGGCCCCAATAATAAGGAGTATCGGCGTTTTAATGTTGAAGGGATTACGCCTGGTGATGATTATGCAGCTATGAGTTTTGCATTAACTAAGCGTTATGGAAAATTAAAAGATGAAGAGAAAGTACCAGATGTGATTTTTATCGATGGTGGTAAAGGTCAACTTGGTAGGGCTGAAGCCTTTTTTGAAAACTGGACATTAGAAAAAACACCGTTACTGATTGGTGTTGCTAAAGGAGAAGGCCGTAAACCGGGTCTGGAAACATTGCTAATTGATGGCGGTAGACGAACGGTTAATATTGCTTCGGACTCACCCGCATTACACCTTATTCAACATATTCGTGATGAGTCCCACCGTTTTGCGATAGCTGGACATAGAAATAAGCGTCAAAAACAACGGACTCAATCGTTATTAGAAGAAATAGAAGGAGTAGGTCAAAAACGCAGACAAGCTTTGCTCAAATACCTAGGTGGTATGCAAGGGGTTAAAGCTGCTAATATCCATCAATTAAAGCAAGTTCCTGGGATCAGCCCGCAAACGGCTGAAAAGATATTTAACCATTTGCATGACAAAGCTTAATCATTCATGCGAACATACAAAAAAGATCTCACTAAGTAGTTATGTGGAATATTCCAAACACACTGACAACGTTTAGGTTGTTACTCATCCCTGTATTTGCAGTTTTGTTTTACTTACCTTATTCATGGGCATTTTTTGCCGCCGCTTTTATATTTTGGTTAGCGGCAGTAACGGATATCCTCGATGGCTATTTAGCACGTAAACTTCAGCAGTCGACGCCGTTTGGTGCGTTCTTAGATCCCGTAGCGGATAAAGTTATGGTAAGTGTTGCACTCGTAATGCTGGCGACTTATTACCAAAACATATTTGTAACCTGTGCAACGGTGATCATTATTAGTAGGGAGATTGTCATATCCGCATTAAGAGAGTGGATGGCTGAACAAGGAAAAAGAAGTAGTGTGGCTGTATCAAGTATGGGGAAAATCAAGACTGCAGCTCAAATGTTAGCCATAATAGGTTTGATTTGGCAATATGCACCATGGATGATCATGTTGAGTTACGGTCTTCTGGCTATTGCAACGTTATTAACGGTGACATCAATGCTGTCATACCTTTATGCAGCCAGATCAGAATTGATTAAATCTTAAGTAAAATGTTTATAAATAGAGCGCTTTAGATAAAAAATAAGCAAACGATTAAAAACATTCATTTTTTTTATTGACGCATATCATAACTTCTGTAGAATGCGTCCGTGTTGAGAGGGCAGTATGTCCTTTAAATCAAAAAGCGAGTATAGCTCAGTTGGTAGAGCGCGACCTTGCCAAGGTCGAGGTCACGAGTTCGAGCCTCGTTACTCGCTCCAGTTTTGATTATGTTTGGCGGAATGGCAGAGTGGCTATGCAGCGGATTGCAAATCCGTCTACCTCGGTTCAACTCCGGGTTCCGCCTCCACATCTCAACACTCCACA
>NZ_JAGJEF010000033.1:0-48879 GCF_018100875.1 Pseudoalteromonas sp. MMG012 | reverse complement strand
TAGCCACGTAAGCCAACAGATTTACAATGAGTATATTTAATTACTTTGGATCATTGCCTCAAAAACATAACACCAGTTCAGTTTTCTACTCGAAGACTTTTGGTGTTGTGTCTTTATACAATCCAAACCCTAAGCCAGTTTCCCGCCGCTAAAGCGCTTACCTCTGGTATGGCTTTATCGATTCAACCAATCGCCGTAGATAGGGTCGACCAGTCCATACTTGCTAACTCACAGATATGCTTTTCGGTTCTTTTTTATCTCTGAGTATCAACAATATGCTAAGTACTCACCACTGTGCTTTGTGAAGTCTCCTTTGACGTAATGCACTACCCTTTATCAACTTGTTGCTCTACCTTACTTATCACGCTGAGTAAGGTATCTCTTTCAGTGTGCGATAAACTGGCCAATACATCACTTTCCCACTGCTGAGCTTTTTCAGATAACTGGTTGAATAACGCTTTTCCCTCACTCGTTAAACTCAGCAATTTTGCTCTCTTATCATTAGCATCTGTACACAATTCAATGAAGCCTTTATCAGTGAGCTGTTTGACTGCACGAGACATGGTGGACTTATCTATTTCGGTTAAATCACATAACGTTTTAGCAGAACATGTTTCTCGTTGTGCCAAATGTGCAACTGCGCGCCATTGCGGCATGCTTAACCCAGCCTCTTCAAAATAAACTACAGAGAATGCATGGCTGACCTTGTTCGCTAATTTTACCAATCTATAGGGTAAAAACTCTTCTATTTTTAATGACATCTAACTCAACTTTGAATACAGCAATTTACGTAAACAATTATATACAAAAAAAATTGCTATAGACACTTGATATTACTCTCACGTGAGAGTATCTTACATGAAAACCTACTGGAGTCGAACGAATGAATCACGAGTATCAATACTTAACCGGTTTTGGCAATCAATTTGAGTCTGAAGCTTTACCGGGTGCTTTACCAATTGGTCAGTTTTCGCCACAAAAAATAAAATACGATCTATACGCTGAGCAATATAACACCACCGCTTTTACCGCCCCTCGTGCCGACAACCGTAGAAATTGGTTCTACCGTATTCGCCCTTCTGTTGTACAAGGTGGTTACCAGCCGCTCGATAACGGATTATTGCGCACAGCACCGATCACAGAAATCCCGACGCCGCCAACTATGTTACGGTGGAACCCAGTCGATATTCCAAAAGAACAAACAGACTTTGTTGATGGCTTAGTCACCATGGCCGCCAATGGCAGTGCGAACGGCCAAACCGGCATTGGCATTCACGTATACGTGATCAACAAATCGATGACAGACCGGTATTTTTATAATGCAGACGGCGAAATGCTTTTTGTACCGCAGCAAGGCGAGTTACTGCTTCACACTGAGTGCGGCAAGTTAACCATTAAGCCTGGTGAAATTGCGGTTATTCCACGCGGCATTAAATTTAACGTTGAGTTATTAAATGATGAAGCACGTGGTTTCATCTGCGAAAATTACGGTCATCCAATGGTGTTGCCTGAACGTGGTCCTGTTGGCGCTAATGGCTATACCAACGAGCGAGACTTTCAGTATCCCGTTGCCGCCTTTGAAGATAAGGAAGGCGACTTTGAATTAGTTGCTAAATTTAACGGTAACCTGTTCCGTTGTGATATTGGCCATTCACCATTTGATGTGGTTGCTTGGACCGGTAACAGTGCCCCATACAAATATGACTTATCGCGCTTTAATGTGATGAATACAGTTAGCTTTGATCACCCTGATCCGTCAATATTTACCGTACTTACCTCGCCATCAGGCACGGAAGGTGTTGCCAACGTCGACTTTGTTATTTTTCCACCACGTTGGATGGTAGCAGAAAATACGTTCCGTCCGCCGTATTATCATCGCAATATTATGAGTGAATTCATGGGCCTCATTGAGGGGGTTTATGACGCGAAAGAACACGGCTTTGTACCAGGTGGTATGAGTTTGCATAACTGTATGTCTCCGCATGGGCCTGAAGCTGATGTATTTGAGAAAGCCTCAAATGCTGATCTTAAACCACAGCGTTATGACAATACCTTGGCATTTATGTTTGAATCTCGATATATCATATCGCCAACAAAATATGCACTGGAAGGAAAAGAGCGCCAGCCTAATTACGCAGAATGCTGGAAAAACATCAAAAAGTACTACAAAGGCGAATAACCAGCCGATACACTAATACTTAACAAGGCACTGATATAGTGCCTTTGTCGTGATTAAGGAACAACTATGAAACTCTATACTTACTTCCGCTCGTCAGCGGCATATCGAGTGCGTATTGCACTGAATTTAAAAAATATTTCGCACGAATTGTCTGGCGTTAATTTATTGAAGTCAGAGCAGCAAGCTGCGCCATATACCGAGAAAAACCCCCAAGGGTTGCTGCCAGCTCTGGAAACTGAACACGGTGTGTTAGCACAATCTTTGGCAATTTTAGAATGGCTAGAAGAAACACACCCTGATACCCCGCTATTACCTGCTGATAGCTGGGAAAAAGCCCAAGTACGTAGTTTTTGTTATGCCATCGCAAGCGATATACACCCTATCGATAACTTACGGGTGTTGAAATATTTAAGTGGTGAGTTAAATGTAGATGATGAGCAAAAAAACACCTGGTATCGTCATTGGGTAATCGAAGGATTTAACCGTCTGGAATCACTACTGGGTGATCACGATTATTGCTTTGGATCTGAGCCATCACTGGCAGACATTTGCCTAGTACCACAAGTGTTCAATGCACTGCGTTTTAAAGTAGATATGTCGCAATACCCAAAAATCTCAGCGATTTATGCGCGTTGCAACACATTACCTGCCTTTATCGATGCAGCGCCAGAGAATCAACCTGACGCGCAATAATGAATGGTACTAATGCCTAAGCTTACTCCTAAGTAATGACTTATTGTAGTGCACAGTGCACCTGATCAAGGTGCACTACTAAGTCTAATCCCAAATCTGTTAAATACCCGCCATCAGGGCTATCAATCACCCCTTTATTAAATAGTCGTTCTGCCGCATCTTTAAGACTGGGCTCGGCCGACTTATGGAGCTTAATACCTTGATGCATACTGTTTCTCGGAAATTTAGCTAATAAGGTCAGCTCTGCCATCATATTTTGATCAAAAGCCATTGTGATTCCCTCTTATTTTGTTTTTAATCTTATCTGAAAGGTGATTAATCGTTGTAATATTACTCACACAATTAAGATCTTATCTACAATCATAGTAAGATTAGACAAATCTGGGAGTTATGCCATGAGAATTTTAACTTTAACCACCAACTTATGCTTCATACTAACCACAACCCACAGTATGGCATTTGATAAAAATCATAAAAATACCGTTTTTATCGATGAACCCTTAAATGTGTGTTGGTATCAAGGCCAAAAGTACAGTGAAGGGGCGCTTATCAAACAGTTTGATATGCTGTTTGCCTGCAGCAATAAACATCCAAAGCAAGCCAATAGTCGAGTCGTATGGGTAAAAGCCGATGCATCGGGTGTACCAATAAAGCTAGACCCTGAACGTACTATTCGCGTAAAATAACCGATTTGAAAATTAGGGTAATCATGAGCCAAGAGCAGCCAAAAAATCCACTTCATGGCATTAAACTAGAAGATATATTAATCAAACTCGAAGATCAGTTGGGTTGGCGCGCTATGGGTGAAGCGGTTGACATTCGATGCTTCACACATGATCCAAGTATTAAATCGAGCCTTAAGTTTTTAAGAAAAACACCGTGGGCCAGAGACAAAGTTGAGCAACTATACTTAGATACGTTTCATAGTTTCACATGGCCATCAATTAAAAAGTGATGAATCGTGAAGCAATGCTTTATAAGCACTACTCATTTTATTGATAAGTGGCTTGGGCACCTGTTTATTACATGCAAAATATAACTGTGCCCCACTATTTTCTAGTGTATACACCTTTTCAAGCTGCACGGTAAAGGGGTCGGTTAATGCGCGGTAGTCAAATTGTGCGTCATTTAAGATAACCAAGTCAAGGAGCCCTCGCCGCGCTTCAAGCAGTTCAAACACCCGGTCAAAACTTGATAACATGATAAGCTGCTGATCTTCTTTAAAGCCTCTCATTTTAAGGTATTGGTGACTATAATTATTGCGGATCACACCTGTTTTATACTGCTTTGCATCACCCAGAGTCTGAATTTTAATATTCTCTGACTTCAGCCCATAAAATGACGTAGTAAATTTAGAAATAGGAAACACCCAGGTAAACAATTTTTCACGAGTATGTGACCGACCCATTGAAAATATACAGGTATTCGCATCGCGCAGCGCAGCGGTGTATGACACTGACCATCGATTCACATGGATTGTATAATCCACTTCGGCTTGTCTAAGCACGGCTTGAACTTTATCAACGGCTTCCCCAACTAGCTGGCCATTTTTATAATACTGAAATAGAGGGAAATCTTCCGTTACAATACTCAATTTTTGTGCAAAAGCGCTCCCTGTAAACACGCTCAGTAGCAGTACAAATCCTATATACATGTATTGTGCTTCTTTGTTAACTTACAGAAAAATATAGCGTATAAGCTAAAGATGATAAAGCCTGTTACAATTGTTATGCACATTGTTTGAAATAAAAGCACAGATAAATCGGCAAGCAAACAGCGTCGTACCGAGGCAAGAATTTCAGAATGTCGTTATTTTATATACATTATTTTGACGCAATTAATTCCGCTATTTAACGCGTTAGAATGGTCAATGTTTTACTTAACATTGCTATTTAAATACAATTAGGTAGGAGTAGTGCATGAAAAGACGGAGCAGGCACTCCGTCTGATTATAATTTTAGCTATTATTCATTGCATCAATTAAAAATGCTGAAAGCTTCGCACCTTCTCGTAACGTGGTTTCTGAACTTGTTTGGCCAACCAACGAACTGTCGGTAAATGGCGCGATTTCCATCATATCGGCACCTGTTATTGGAAACTCAGCGCGTAACGCAGCTAAAATTTCAAGTGCTTCATCTGGGGTCATCCCATTCCCTTCAGGAGTACCAGTCGCTGATGCAAACTCTTCATCTAATGCGTCAATATCAAAACTAACATATAGCTCATCGACATTATCTGCTTTTAGCTGTGCAATAACTTGTGCAACTATCGCGGCAGGACCTTGTTCACGAATTTCATGTGCCCAATGTTGTTTAACACCAAATGTATTTTCCCAATGAGATTTGTCTTTACCACTGGAGCGAATACCAAATTGGATTAAATGATGTGGTGCAGGTAAATACTCAAGTACATGTGTGCACCACGAGCCAAAGCACAAATCAATACCTAAACGCTCCACTAGCAAGTCTGTATGGGCATCAAAATGGATGATCGCCGTACGCTTTCCTGCATCACGCTTAGCTTTTAAGTACGACTTAGTTAATGGGTAACTGATTGAGTGGTCGCCGCCAATACCAAATATCCCTTTATCTGGATGCTGCTGATAAAAACCATCGCATACATCTTCTGTAATTGACAAAGGTGACACGTAATAGTCACTGTTTGGGTTTTGATAAAGCGCTTTCTGGCAGTTGCTGATAGTCGCTTCATTTAAATACTTATCGTGTAATAAGTGCGGGATCACCCGTACGTCACCTAGATCGAACGCGCTAATATGGGGGTGCTGCTCAATTAAGGTTGAACGTAAAAATAAAGGCCCCCAATTTGCACCGCGCAATATGCCGCCGCCACAATCTGATGCAATACCTAAAATTGCCGCTTTGTGCACAGAAGAATCAATGGTCTTTAATGATTGTTTCCAAATTTCATCTACACCGTCAGTTTGCCCATATAACTTAGTTCGTAGCGCGTCTTTGCGTTCCTTAGCTGTATTAACGGTAAATACTCCGTCGCCTGGTGGGCACAAACAATGCTCTAGTTTTTCTTGAAGTTGTTGTTTTGGGTTAGTCATATTGTCCTCCGGGTAGCTTATTTTTGCATATTCATGCGAATAGCCATATATTTCGCTATTTACGCATGTGCATATTGTTACGGCTGTATGAGTCGATCACACCCAAATTACTTTCTAGTAATATCAATTTAAATCAAAGAATTACTTGAATTAAGTGATCGCTAATTGGTGCCGCAATCTTGCTATTTATGCTTTAGTCGAGAGATATAACATGCCAATAAGGAAAGTCAACCATAGCGCTACTCGCTTCAGTACGCGCTATGGTTTTATATGCATTGAGGGTGCATAGTTACGTGTTATTCGTACCCTCGCGCTTTTTTGGTTTTAATAATGGCAATATAGCCATGCCAGCTTGCATAACTCAATAGCGGCATAATCACAATAAACCCAGCAGTGCCGGTTGCAAAGCCAAGCAATACTAAGGTGACTATCAACGCGCCCCAAACAAACATTGCGGGCGCATTCACTTTTACCGCGTGAATCGAGGAGATCACCGCTGTCATGATATCAACGCGGCGCTCCATCATTATTTGAGGGGTAAATGCGGAGATTGCAAAAACTGCCGCCATTAACAAACCACCCACAATACTTCCCAGAGTGAGGAATGCCGACAATTGCTCAAAGGTCGGATTAGGTACGTTGGGATACAACGCATGTATTAACGCTGCCAAACGCATCCAAACAATCATTATCACCATTAGAAGAACCGCAAACCCCCATTCTCCTGCTGGGTTTCTAAACATAGAATGTAAACTATGTCCTAATGTTGGTTTGTGCCCTTTCTCAAGCTCCCATGCCACGTCGTATAAACCCGAAGCAAACGCTGGGCCAATAAGTGCAAACGCAACCGCTGCTGGAAGTATGACTAAATGTGTACCAGCTTCATACACTAGGTACATAATACTTGCTGGGATAATTGTGAAGACCAGTCCATAAATGAGACTTAAAATGGGTGCCCGAGAGATGTCTTTAAACGCCAAAGCCAGCCAATGAAAAGGCGCTAATGCAGCGATTTTATTGCTTTCAAGACAACGAGCAAATTCGGTGTTTTTATCTAGTGACGGTGATGCAGGCATAACTCTTCCTCATAGTTGCATTACTTAAGGTTTAGAAGAACAACTTTAAAGTTGCAAGCCAATACCCTATTCTGAATAAAACATTCGGACATCTGTCCTGTACTTTTAACTCATAACTATTAAGTATTACGCTTTACACAAAAATAAGGTTTACTATGGACAAGGTATTTCATTTAGGACTAGACAAAGCCGCTTTAGAAGGTGCTACGTTAGCAATAGTCCCGGGCGATCCAGAACGCGCTAAGCGCATCGCAGAAAAAATGGAGTCTCCAAAATGTCTAGCACAGACTCGCGAGTTTCATGTCTATTCAGCAAAACTAAAAGATAAAACCGTCATTGTTTGTTCAACTGGTATTGGCGGCCCTTCAACGTCAATTGCTATTGAGGAACTTGCTCAGCTAGGCATCACTACTTTCTTACGCATCGGGACAACTGGCGCAATTCAGCCGCATATCAATGAAGGTGATTTACTGGTCAGTACCGCATCTGTGCGTTTAGATGGTGCAAGCCAGCATTTTGCACCACTTAGCTATCCTGCTGTGTCTGATTTTCATTGTACACAAGCAATGGTTAAAGCTTGTGAGTCTTTAGGCGTAACGCACCATGTTGGTATCACCGCTTCTAGTGATACGTTTTACCCAGGACAAGAGCGATATGATACTTACTCAGGTTATGTTGCCAAAGACTTCCAAGGCACTTTTGAGCAATGGCAAAAGCTCAACGTCATGAACTATGAAATGGAGTCAGCCACATTATTCACTATGTGTGCCGCACTTGGACTCAAGGCTGCCTGTGTTGCTGGTGTACTTGTGAATCGTACACGTCAAGAGATCCCTAACGTTGATCATGGTGAAATTGAAAAAAATGCCGTTGCAGTGGTCATTTCAGCAGCTGCAAGTTTATTGTAATTAGTACAGTCATTCATAGATTCAGGGGCAATATTGCCCCTTTTTTGTTGTTTAATATGACGCGGTTTTCTACCTCAGCCCTAAACTAAAACATGCTGAAGTGTTATGTCTGCCACATAACTATCAAGTACCGCTTGTGCCACGGCCTTTTGATTAAAGCCATTTTTTGACTCTACTAACGTCACAGACTCCAATTCAACATCATCAATAGTTAAACCGGCTAATGCAAGTTGGCTTAACGCACTTTGCATTGGCGATAAGCTTGGATTATAAGCCGCATTCTCTGCGTATCTGCCATAAAAAGTGCCATGTGCAACTGTGACCACTTCGACCGCGGCGGCATTTTTTGAATAAGGTGCGTATGCCAACGAAAGTTGCTCTCTCAGCATTGAACTCAGCACCTCTGACGTTGAAGTAGCATTTCCGGTATTGCTATCCAGCAAGCGACAACTATTACCCAAATCTAAGGGGCCAAAAGAGCTTGGTAACAGTGCTTTTAAATCAGTCTCTTGTGTTGGTAACAGAACCCTAAGAGACTCGGCACCCGCTATTTCATTCATGAATTGGCGACAATGACCACACGGAGCATCGGTAATCGCAATCAAGGAGACTGAACGAGCCCCATTTAACCATGCATTATTAATGGCTGCCTGTTCTGCATGAACAGCTTGATTTAACGCCTGATGGGTAAATTCTAGGTTAGCACCTAAATACGCACTCCCAGTTTTCTCATCATACGCTATCGCTCCCACGTTAAACTGAGATATGGGTGCTTGAGAAAAAGATGCGGCAACAGGTAATAGTGTTTTCAATAACGTTTCAATATCGCAATGAAATGTCGTGAGCAGGTCAGAGATAATTAAATGTGATAAGTGACCGCGCGATTGTTTCGCTTGTTCTTGTAAGTTTTCTATTTGATGCGGAGTTAATACTGCCATTATGTATTCATCGTAAACCAATGGCAGCATAGTTTAAGCACTAATTAAGTATTACACAACCACTGCTTTGCAGATTTAAAACATTCGAAATTTTCTGCGCGTACATTAAAGCGCTTTGCTTTAAGTAAAAACAAATCATGCATATACCCTTCGAACCCGACCACTCGCGCAATATGCAAATCGGTAAGATAGTGTGCTATTTTTGGCATGATATTAACAATATCAATCGCAGCAAAACGATGTTCTAGCTCACTGACATCAACCAAGATTTTTGAACTGTTATGCGTTTTGGCGTATCCATTCGCTATTTGATAAACATCAACCACATCCTGTGCACTTGCTATACCTCTGAGTGTCATCATTACCAAAGATGTTGTTTCATCATAAGTAATGCTTGTGGAAAGTGTAGACATTGGACCTCAATATACAAAAGTTCATATAAACACCAGCATTGGTTTTATACAAAAAATAGACAACTGGTTTAACCAGAAAGGAATTCTTATGAAAATGAGAAGTAATGTCAATAAATTTAGTATAAATAAACTAAATTAAAAACAAAAACCAACCCTTTCGGGTTGGTTTTTAGTCAAATAGGGAACAATTTGTTAAAATATACTTAGCTGCTTTTATCTCAGATCTAACCTGTATTTCGCATGCCGGCTGCTATCCCTGTCATGGTGATCATCAGCGCATTATCAATGTCTTCACTTTGATTTGAGCGCGCCCTATTAAGCAACTCTACCTGCAATACATTCAACGGGTCCGTATAAGGATTACGCAATGCGATTGACTCTTTGATCCAAGGCTGTGCAGACAGCAGCGTCGACTTAGGGGCAAGACGTTCGACCAAAGACTTAACCTGCATTAGCTCCGTTCTTAATTGTTTGCCAAGGTCATGATACTCAGGCGATACTAAACCTTGTTCGTAATGCTCACTTAACCAGCTATCTGCTTTACAAAAAACCATTTCCAGCATTTCTAATCGAGTTCTAAAAAATGGCCATTGTTCGCTCATAGTATGAAGTTCACTTTCACCAAACTGGTCAAGTGCCGCACCCAACCCCTGCAGTGCACCAAGCCATGCTGGCAACATCAGACGATTTTGACTCCACGCGAAAATCCATGGGATCGCACGTAAACTCTCGACTCCGCCTTGCGGATTGCGTTTTGCAGGTCTAGAACCAAGCGGTAATTTAGCGAGTTCTACCTCCGGTGTGGCCATTCTAAAATACGGTACAAATTGCGGATTTTCTCTCACTATTGACCGATAATGCTGACAAGAATTAACGGAAATAGTCTCCATAACTTCTCGCCAATGCGCCTTTGGTGCAGGAGGTGGTAATAAATTACTCTCAATAATTGCTGAGCTGTATAGTGCGAAGCTTTGCAATGCAACCTTAGGCAAACCAAATTTAAAGCGGATCATTTCGCCTTGTTCTGTCACCCGTAAACCATTCTTGAGTGAACCTGGGGGTTGAGATCGAAGTGCTTGAGCCGCAGGTGCGCCGCCTCGGCCAATCGTGCCTCCGCGACCATGGAACAAGATTAACTCAATATCTTGATCTGCACATAAAGATACCAATTGCTCCATGGCGCTATACTGGGCCCAGCCCGCGGCCATCATTCCTGCATCTTTCGCAGAATCAGAATAGCCAATCATTACGTGTTGTGACCGGTCAATATGTTGTCGATACCAAGAATGACTAAATAACTCTGACATCACCTGAGCACCATTATTAAGGTCATTTAAAGTCTCAAATAAAGGCGCAACAGGAAGCTTAAAGCGGCAACCCGCTTCTTGTAAAAGTAGCTCTACAGCTAACACATCTGATGCAGCGCGCGCCATAGAAATAATATAAATACCTAATGATTGCAGGTCTTGCTTAGCTATCACGTCGAAAGTATCCAAGACTTCTTGCACATTTGAGCTAGGCTGCCAATGTTTGGGGATCAAAGGCCGCCGAGAATGTAGCTCCGCTAACAAAAATGCTTGCTTATATTGCTCACTCCAATCACCGTATTGACCTAGGCCTAAATACCCCGTTAACTCACTCAAAACCTCAGTGTGACGCGCTGAGTCTTGCCTGATATCGAGCTTACATAAATTAATACCAAAACACTCTAGGCGCCTTAATACATCAAGCAATAGTCCATCAGCTATTACTGTCATATCGCATGCAACCAGCGACCGGTATATCAACTCCAATGGGGTTTTTAATTGAGACAAGTCAACCACTATATCTTGGCACTTACTGGGTTGCTGTTTTATTCGGCTCTCTAACGCATTAATGGTTTCAGCAATGTCTGCCTTTAATCCTTTGAGTAAATAGCGGTAGGGTTCTGGCTCATTTCCTACAATATTTAAAAGCGCATCACTGGCCTGATACATTGACAGCTCGGCACTGAGTTTATCAAGGTCACGACGGTACAAATCTAATGCCATCCATCGGCCATGATCCAAAACGGTTGCTGTCACTTGCGCCGTGACAAATGGGTTTCCATCTCTATCTCCGCCCATCCATGATGTAAAGTTAATTGGCGCAAACGAATTTGGTAACTCTAAAGCAAGCAGCGACTTAGTTTGTGCATGAAACTCCCTAATAAAATCTGGTACCGCTTGCCATAAACTGTTTTCAATTACTGCAAACCCCCACTTAGCCTCATCTAATGGGGTTGGTCTTTTTTGGCGAATATCGTTTGTGTGCCATGCTTGGCAAATCAATTGCTCAATTCGGTTACTTAAATAGCTTTGTTCATCAGGTGCCAAACAATGTAAATCCATAGCTGCAAGACAATCGCTGAGCTCAACATGCTTATTAATGATAGTTCGTCGAGTTACTTCGGTTGGGTGCGCAGTTAATACCAAGTCCATTTTCAAATTTGCGATGGTATCAGCGACCGTGTTTAAATTTAACGTCCCTGCTTTTATATCGTCGGCAAGTGTAGCCAAGGTTTTTTTGAGCGGTTGAAGCACCCCTTCTGGCGCGCCGCTTTTTGAGGTTGTGTGGTATTGATCGGCAACATTCGCCAAATTAAGAAAATGATTAAACGCACGTGCAACAGGCAGAAGTTCATCGTCTTTTAAAGAGTGGAGTGTGTCGATTAACTTTGCTCTATCTTGCTCATTACCACCTCGTGATGATTTAGATAGCTGCCTAATTTGTTCAACCTTATCCAGCATTGCAGGACCTTGGGCCTGCTTTATTGTTTGCCCTAGTAGCTCACCCAACATACTTACGTTAGCGCGAAGTGTTTGATATTGCTCAGTCATCATACATCCTTTGTCTACATTTCATACTTTTCACTATACAGAGATTTAAGATAAATACGATCGATCGATTATGTCCTTCACTGCGTATTACCTCATGTAAAAATGACAAAAGGTCGATTATGATAGTATTCTACGATGGACAATGCGCATTGTGCTCACGGGAAATGAACAGCCTTAAAAAGCACGATACGAACAATAGAATCACATTTGTTGACGTTCACAGCGATTTTTTTGAACGACACTATGGCCACTTAAATAAACAAAGCACGTTAGATATACTGCATGGTATCGACAACGACGGTACACTCTTGATGGGGCTTGATGTAACTTGTCGCGTTTGGCATCTAGTCGGTAAATTCAAATGGCTACAATATCTACGCAAGCCGCCCATAAAATGGGTTGCAGACAAAGCCTATCTACTGTTTGCCAAGCATAGAGTTCATTTGTCTACACGGTTGTTTCCAAATCAATGTGACCACTCTCGGTGTGAGATAAAGTGATGCAAGATACCCACATAGTTATTGGCGCTTCTGCCGCCATTGCACAGGCTTTTATAAAACTCCAACGGCACAGAGACCCTAATTCATCGCTTTATTCGTTAAGTCAAAAAAGCCTAGTGAAACAGGATGAAAATCACCACCACATCACGTGCGCCTATGATGAACAGAGTATTGAGGCTACAGTGCAGCAACTCTCAGAGATATTAAAGTCTGTGAAAAGCATCACTATCTTTACTGGGCAGCTCCACAACAGCGAGTTTTCCCCGGAAAAAAAACTTGAAGACTTTTCACTGGCCTATTTCGATTGGCTGTTCAGAGCAAATGCAGCAACACCATTGTTATGGCTCAAATATCTCGCCCCCCATTTAAGTAAAATCAACCACCCATGCATTGTTACTTGCTTGAGTGCACGCGTTGCCAGTATCACTGAAAATGAACTTGGTGGATGGTATAGCTATCGCGCATCAAAGGCCGCTCTCAATATGATGGTTAAAACAGCCGCTATTGAACTCAAACGTAGAGCAAAAACAACCAAGTTAGTGTTATTTCACCCAGGTACTACTGATACTCCCCTATCAGCACCATTTCAAAAAAATGTACCAAAAGAAAAGTTATTTACACCCATGTTTGTGGCACAGCAATTATCTCACGTTATCGATACTCGTGTTATAGATGGCGATGTTGATTATATAGATTGGCAAGGGCATACCATTAGCTGGTAGCTATACCCATTAAACCTTAAAAGAGCACATACTATGTATTTTTCCCAACATGATATCCAACAATTCGATGATCGTTATCGAGCGCTAATGATCAATTCACTGTCAGGTTTCAAAAGTGCCAACCTCATTGGCACCGCTGACGAAGACGGGAATGAGAACCTCGCAATTGTCAGCTCAGTATTTCATTTGGGTGCAAACCCACCTTTAATGGGTATGATAATACGGCCCAATTCAGTACCTCGCCACACACTTGAGAATATCCTACAAACCCAATTTTACACAATCAATCATGTCAATACTGATATTGTTGTTTCAGCACACCAGACATCTGCTCGCTACGATAAAACCCAATCTGAATTCGACGCAGTTAAGCTTACCTCACAATATTTAAACGACTTTTCCGCCCCATATGTGCAGCAAAGTCGTGTAAAAATTGGGCTGGCATTACGCTGTGTGCAAACACTGGAAATAAATAAAACAGAGCTTGTGGTCGGTGAAATCATAGACGTACATATTGAATGTGATTCAATTTGTGCCGATGGGTTTGTCGACCTGGAGAAGATGGGCACCGTCGCGGTTTCTGGGCTCGACAGCTATCACTCGACAAAACCCTTAGGCCGCCTTAAATATGCAAAGCCTTTCGAGCCGCCACAATTTATTGACTTGGAAAATTAACAACCCTCTGATTAACTTAATTTAAAGTGGAGCATGTCTCATCATACATGACTCCTTGATGGGTCTTCTATTTAGCGTGACGCACAGTCGATTTGTATTACTTGTAGGTAATGATTGTATTTCTTAATCAGTGATTTAAACTGTACAAAATGGTTATTAAGGAACAGCGTTATGTGGCACGCTAAAATCAAGTCTGTAATGTTCGTCGCACTATTTAGTTGGACTAACACTTCAATCGCAGGGTTAGAAGAAGGCATTGAAGCTGCTAATTCAGGGCAGTTTGACATTGCACTTAAAGAATTTCGTTACCTCACAGATATGAACTACGCGCCTGGTATCTACGAGTTAGCTAAAATGTATCAAGGTGGGTTTGGCGTAAACAAAGACCTACGTAAAGCTGCTTCACTCTTTAATGATGCAATTGAACTTGGCAGTGCCGATGCCATGTTTGCACTGGCAGTGATGTACGATGATGGAAAAGGAGTTAAACAAGACAAGCACAAAGCCATTACGCTATTTACACAAGCTGCAAATAAAAACCTATCAGCTGCACAGTTTAACCTGGGTGTAATGTATGCCAATGGAGATGGTGTTGTGCAAAGCTATTATACAGCGATGGACTGGTATGAAAGAGCGGCCTCTAACAACTATACTTTAGCACAATTCAATCTTGCGTTACTCTATTATCAAGGCCTTGGTACTGATAAAAATATTGAAAGATCATATATCTGGAATTTAATAGCCGAATATAACGGCAGTAGAGACGCGAGTAAAAGCCGAGATTTAGATGAGCAACAGATGTCTCCATCACAAATTGAAAAGGCCACTGAAATAGCAGACGATATATACCAAAGAATACAACAGGGTACTTACGCACCCGAGATAAGACCAAAGCAAAAATCTTATACATTCTAAACGCGTTATGACAATGTTGAATATTCACTGACTGTTTCACACTTTTTAGTGAATATTCAATACATTATAGACGCAAAACTTATTTCAGGAAAAGTGCCTTAATCGGCTCTAACAAAAGCTTAGATTGCTTAAGTAACAAAGCCGTTCTAAAGCGTAACTTTTTGTCACTGGCGAGTATGCTTTTACCATGACTGAAGGTCAGAAAGCCTTCTTTAGCATGATACTGCCCCATTCCAGAATGGCCTATCCCACCAAACGGCATATCTTCAATCGTCACTTGCAAAATAGTTTCATTGATTGCCAACGTTCCTGTGCGCAGACGTTTACACACCAAGTCTTGCAGCGTTTTATTCTCGGTAAATAAATAACTCGCCAAAGGACGCTCAGACAGTTCTATGTATTGTAATGCTGCATCAATACTATCAACTTCAATGATGGGTAAAATTGGTCCGAATATTTCGTCTTGCAACACATGCATATCTTCAGTTGGCTCGGTAACAATATGTAACCCCATACGAAATGGTGCAGTTTGGTCAGTATCATTTTTGACTTCAGGCCAAACTGTTGCCCCTTTGTTTATTGCATCATCTAAAACACCGCACAAACGTTGAAACTGCCTTTTAGTAATAATGCTCGATAATTTCTTATCGTGCTTACCGTCGCTAAAGTGTAATAAATATTGCTCTTTTAATGCTTCAATGAGTGCACTCTTGTTCTTTTTAGTCACTAGCACATAATCAGGCGCAACACATATTTGTCCTGCATTTGTCAGTTTCCCCAACAAAATACTCTGGGCGGTGTATGTCATATCTGCATCATCGGCAACAATAACCGGCGATTTCCCCCCAAGTTCAAGTGTCACGGGCACTAAGTTTTCTGCCGCCGACATCATTACTTTTTTTCCAATGTTGGTTGCGCCGGTAAAAAATAAATGATCAAAATTCAAACTCGAAAACTCAGATGCAACAGTATGATCCCCTTCAATAATCATACAATGCTCCGTGAGGTCTGCAAATAACATGATAATTTCTTGATTCACATGTGGCGTAAATTCGCTGAGCTTTAGCATCACTCTATTACCTGCTGCAAGTGCTGTGAAAACCGGTAAAAGTGACAACTGAATGGGATAAT
The DNA here is from genome assembly GCF_018100875.1 of Pseudoalteromonas sp. MMG012. Classification (NCBI taxonomy): domain Bacteria; kingdom Pseudomonadati; phylum Pseudomonadota; class Gammaproteobacteria; order Alteromonadales; family Pseudoalteromonadaceae; genus Pseudoalteromonas; species Pseudoalteromonas sp. MMG012. The sequence goes on along the minus strand of NZ_JAGJEF010000033.1, from coordinate 32,801 downwards.
TCCAAGGGGCTATCACACCCACAACTCCCTTTGGCACTTGTTGTACCCACACCTTTGAAGGCCACATAGCTAACCCAGAGCGGCGTCTGTCTGGTTTCATCCATTTCGATAAATGCTTAATTTGATATTTTAAGCCATTGATGGTTGGCATTATATCGCCAATTTTCGAGTCAAATTCGGTTCGACCATTAAAATCAAGGTCAGCTGCATTCACAAACGCCTCTTGTGCTTTAACCAACCGTGATAATAATGTTTGAAGTAACGCAACCCTGTCATTCAAATCAGCAAATGGGGCTGCCGAGTATGCAGCTTTCATCCTTAAAAGCTCTTGATTTAATTGTGATATTTCTTGTACATGCACGATTTTATGACCACATTAGTTACTGATGTGACCACTATAACCAAGCAAGGTGATATACGCAAAATTAATGCTTAGTATTTACAAAATGTAAGTATTTAGTTTTACATTCGACCTTAATGAATATGTCCTTAAAAGCCAAACACCAATGACCCTACACTCATGGTCATCACTGTTATAATCGCAATGGCGATAACATTCATCGCAAAGCCTGCTTTTATCATCTCTTTTATTTTTACTTCACCAGAGCCAAATATAATTGCATTGGGCGGTGTTGCAACTGGCATCATAAATGCACAACTTGCGGCAATCGCAGCCGGAATAACCCATATAAGCGGCGTGCCTGCAACTTGTTCAGCAACAGGCCCAAGCAAGGGTAAAAACCCAGCAGCCGTCGCCGTATTGCTGGTCATTTCCGTTAAGAAACAAATTAAAGCAGTAACAACTAAAACCCCAATAACAATCGGCATTGCTGATGCTCCCGCTAAAGAGTTCGCAATGTACACGGCTAAACCTGAAGATTTAATTTGAGCAGCAAGCGTTAAGCCGCCACCAAACAGCAATAAAATTCCCCATGGCAACTGGTTGGCCGACTGCCAATCGAGTACTCGTTCATCTGTTTTCTTCTTCGCGGGCAAAATAAACAGCATAATTGCTGCTATCATTGCAATACCTGTATCGGTGATATTTAATCCTGTAAATTGTGCTATATATGGTCTCAAAATCCAGCTGACCGCAGCAAAAACGAATACTGCCAGCACGTTTTTTTCTGCTAAAGTCATAGACCCAAGTTCGCTTAACTGTTGTCTAAATAAAGTAGATAAATTAACTGTGTCATCCTGCTTATCGTCTTGCAGCTTAAATGCAAAACGAGTCAACCAGTACCAACAAATTATGATCATAATAAAACTAAATGGCACAGCCAGTGCCATCCACTGTGCAAAGCCTATTTTAATTTGATAACTTTCCCATAAATATGCCACCATTAACGCATTCGGGGCTGTGCCAATAATTGTTCCAATCCCACCTAAACTGGCGCTGTAAGCAATAGCCAGTAAAAGCGCTTTCCCATAATTATCGTCACCTTGACTATTTTCTTTTAAAACGTGAATAACAGACAATGCAATCGGCAACATCATCAGGGTTGTTGCGGTGTTGTTGATCCACATCGACAAAAAGCCACTGACCAACATCATAGCCAAAATTTGCCGCTTCGGATTATTGCCGCTTCGCAGCATAGTATGAAGTGCAATTCGTCGGTGTAGCTGCCACCTTTCCATAGCAATTGAGATTAAAAAACCACCTAGGAAAAGAAAAATCAATGGATGTGCATACAAACTTGCCGCTGTTCTAATGTCGTTAATACCTGCAAGTGGCACTGCGACCAGAGGGACCAATGACGTCGCAGGTATTGGAACAACCTCACTAACCCACCAAATAGCTAGCCAAAGAGCCAGCCCAGCAGTTCTCCATGCATTCACCTCCATACCAACTGGTGCATTTGTAAGGCAAGTTAATAAAAAAATACTTGGCCCAAGTAACAGTATTAACTGGTTAAACCTATTTTTGTTCTTTGAATTCACAGTCATAATATCTTGAATAAATTTACACAATAGTAATAATTAATTGAGGGCAGAGTATGGAGCAGCTGAATGCATAGCTCAAGTGAGGAATTATATTTAACCTCAGTTCTGGGTAAGCGTATTTGACAATAAAGCTATTTTTCTCACTCTCGGCGTTGCTTTCATTTGTAACAGCCCGCTATAACTGCATAAAAGTGCCTTGATATTGAACAAAATATCATCATTGAATTGTACGTAAGTTTGTTTACAAAATATTTCCTATTTCAAAACCCTTATCCAAACCTGAGATTATTTAATATAATGAAGGTGATACTAAGTCGTATCACCTAACTTTAATATCACACTAATTCGCAGTGACCGAAAGTGTTATACCGCTGGCTGCACTATATCCTTTCATACCGATGAACCATTGCCCAGATGCTGGCGAATCAAATGTACAACTCTCTTGGTTGCCGTTTTTGTAAGGTCTACAATCATATACTGACTCTGACACATCGCTTGCATGTTTAACGTAAAGATCAGCGTCTCCTGTACCACCGGAAACCGTAACCGTTAAATTTTGATAGCCAGAATCTAGCATCTGATTAAAACGAACCCAGCCACCTCGCGTTACTGACAAATTACTTTCAGTACGATTGATGGGAGTAGGTCCACCATTTTGGACTTGATAGCTGCCTACTAAACTGACATCTGTAATGGCGTTCCACGCTTCAACCATCACATGATATTTACCAACTTGTGCAGTTGTAATGTTACATGTTTCATTGCTATTCGAGTTGGTACTTTTACAATCATAAGATTGTAGCGATGGTTTAGCGCCAAACTTAACGTAAAGGTCGGCATCGCCTGTTCCACCTGATGTATTAAATTTTAAGTTGGCGCTGTCAGCGGGGACATCAAGTGTGTAAAATAACTGTGCTTTTGCAGCCCCAGTTATCCCTGTTTTTGTAACGCCATTTTCCAAACTGTTATCAACTGGTGGTGGATCTATTGTTCCAGCAGACTTACCTAACTCAGCCAAATAGGTGACCGCCAATTTAGCAAACTTGCTTGCATGGTCTGCGTCAAATTCAGCATCATTTACTGTGTGGATCTTACGATTAATGTCAGCCATCTTAGACTCAAAAGGCATTGAAGCGGCATAACCTTGTTGATGCCATGACGCGTGGTCTGAACATCCATAACCACATTGATCAAAGCCATAACTCATTGCCGGTAAGTAAGCGTCTATTAGTTGACCTAAAAATGTATTCTGTGCGGCATTGGTATAATCAGTCATCATCACAATGTCTTGAGTGCTACCATTACGACCCGTCATATCAAACTGTACCATTCCCACAACATTTTTGCCTTGTGACTTGTATGATTGAGCTATAGCCTTCGAACCTCTTAACCCCACTTCTTCAGCAGCAAAGCCCATGATTTTTATCGTTCTTTTTGGCTTAAAATCACTTGCAACCACTGCCCGCAGAGCTTCAGTTAACACGGAAATTCCCGATGCATTGTCATCTGCACCAGGGGCTCTTCCACCACTGGCATTCGCGCTGTTAATTGAATCCAAATGGCCTCCAATAACAACTATTTCATCTGCTTTTTCGCTACCAGCAATGGTTACAACCACCGAGGACTGTGCCCAACTATGCGAAAAATATTCTACGCTAATATCACTGCGAGACTGAGCAATTTGTTGCCAATGACCTTTTAACCACTCAGAAGCATCTATGCCCGTTTGCTGTGTATAATAACGGTTATGAAATGCCGACATTGTATTCACTGTATTCGTTAAATTACTCGCCGATATTTTCCCTATCAGGGCATTCACCGTATCTGGGTTATCTATTGTATAATTTACCGCCAGCGGCTGAATTTGTTGCTGCTCAACCAACGCCAGTTGAGCCAAATACGTGTGCGCTTCCTCTAGTGAATCATGTGCAACGAACCCACCACAACGATGGTAATTATCGTGCATAAATTCACTTAGTTCATTCACTTGATTTACATTGATATTTAATAACTGGGCATGTTGATGAAAACTGGGTTTTGATTGTAGCTGTTCACCCAGCAAGCTTTTTTTCAATTTATAGTGGTGAGCAGCGTCAGGCCCAACTGTGACCCAAACATGCTCACTTGATACTTCAGAAGCCGACAGCCCCATGGGTAAAAAAAAGCAGCTCAGTAAGTACTTTACATGATGTTTCATAACTAAATTCCATTGTCTGATAAACAAAAAAGGGAGCATGAAGCTCCCTTGCTTAGTCCTAGGTATTAATTCGCTTTTATGCTTAAAGTGACACCGCTTGCTGCGCTATAACCGCGAACATCTACATGCCATATACCCGCCTGTGGGTTGGCGATCGTACATGTTTCTGAGTTGCCATTTTTATATGGGCGACATTCATAAGATGTTGTTGTAGACTGTGAACCGAAATTCACATATAAATCCGCATCCCCTGTACCACCTGAGATTGTGACATCTAATGACGAATAACCTGCGCTCAAGTCTTGCGTGAAACGTGTCCAGCCATTGCGACTTACACTCACGTTACTTTCTGTTCTGTCGATTGGTTGAGTTGAACCACCTGTTGAATAGCTTCCAGTTAAAGACACTCCTGAAATTGCATTCCATGCTTCTACCATCACATAATAAGCACCGGCTTGAGATGTTGCGATAGAACATGTTTCATTGCTACTAGAGGTCGTACTTTTACAATCTGAAACTGACAACGATGGGCGAGAACCAAATTTAACGTATAGATCAGCGTCCCCTGAATTACCTGTTGTTTCAAACTTTAAGTTTGATGCGCCAGCAGGCACGTTAAGCACAAAGAACTTTTGCTCTTTTGCCGCACCACTAATGCCAGTACGCGCAACACCATTGCTTATCTCTTCATCTCCAATGGGTGGCTCACCACCGCCACATGAACTACCCGAACTCAAGTTAGATACAACACCAACCGCAGCAAGCGCCGCTTTTACATCATCGGTGTTGTAGTTAAGATCACATGCTGCATCCATCACACCATTACCCGCTAAGTCCCAGTTAGTACTTGCAGTCCAGTATTGTTGGTTTGCTTTAGCCATCACTTTAAATGCTTTTTGAGTATCCCAACCCGCCGTTGTGGCTAAGTTATAGAAAGCTTTATTGAACACTCCTGAACTATGGTGAACATCCATACCTGACGTATAGCTAGATTGCTGATCAATTGAACGTCCATCTTGTGTTGGATTATTCATATAACGTAGTGCGCCAGTCCCTTTGAATATCTCTTGTCCTACTAACCAGTCATTAGAACCCTTCATATAGAATTCAGCTGCTTCACCCGCCATATCAGAAAACGCTTCATTCAAGCCACCTGATTTGCCACTATATATTAGGCCTGAGTTTTGCTCAGTAAAACCATGACTCACTTCATGTGCTGACACATCAAGACTTACGAGCGGGTAAAATGTGCTTTGCCCGTCACCAAAAGTCATTGCACTGCCATCCCAAAACGCATTTTCATAGTTATTACTATAATGAACTCGCATTTTTAATTGGAAGGTTAATGGGGCTGTTCCTATCCAATCGTTATACATGTTGAAAACAACATTTCCGAAATAATGCGCATCGTTAAGTGGCGAAAATGCACCATTAATCTCTTTTACCGTATTTTCTGGGCACGTAAAGCTATGTGCTGAACTGCCACTTGTACCGTGATTCAAGTTAATTGTCTTAACATTGGCATTTGTCATCGTACAAGTATTGCCTGACTGCGCGACGTCAAGATGACCAAAGTCTGTGCCGTATACATACTTGCCTGTTTTAGCATTTCCACCAGGGCCTGTTGCGTTTGCATGCTGTAGATTATCAAAGCTGTGAATTATTTCACCCGAATGCGCATCAATGATCTGATACGGTCGAGAAGGCGTTTTACCATAGGTAACATATGTCACTTCGTACGCAAGTCGTGCTGTCGAGTTTTCGTCTAGCCAAATAACTAAACGAGACGTCTTATTATGCTGAGTTAGTTCCTCTGATGTACCTGACAATGCTTGATGCTGCGTTATCGCTTTTTTAACCGCCACAGCTTCCGTTAATGATGGTTTTACCGTTTTAACATCACTTGCAAGATCATATACAGCGGCACCATGTGCTCTTTGCACCTGGCCATGCTTATCAAACGTTAAAATCGCATGGTCTCCGACAACCGGTACACCCTTATAAACTTGTTGATATCGGCGAGTAACTTCGCCATTTTTTCCTGCAAATTCTTTAACTAAGACCAGATCGTTCCCTGCACCTAAACCGACAACTTGACTCGCAGTTGCCGACAACAATGTTGTAGAATTAGACTGTAATAAGCTATTCATACTCCCTTGTACGTTCAAGTACTGCTTATTCGCAGCAGCTGCATTGCCTGCGTAGCTTAATGCCATCGCTGTAATTGTGGCTAAAGTGATTTGTGATAGTTTCACGTTTACGCTCCAAAATGTTGTTTAGTATTATCAGCCATTTAGATTGGCTTTTTATAAATTGAATTTTGCAACAGTAATAACCGTTACATCACCCAGCCTAGACATCATTGGAAATAAATAAACCCAAACTTAACATTTAATACATATTTCATTTACTAAAAAATAAAACTTTAAACATCAACAAATTGTAACTGTTCAAATAAACACCAAACCTAAGTGTATAGTTTTAATGTAAACCTTTATTTACAAATGTTAACAATATAAATATGGGATGCTTCTTTAAAAAGCAATAAAGATATGTTATATCAAATCAATAGTTTGAAAAATATACACAACTAAGCATATTTCAAAACTCACGATGACGAGAATAAATGCTAGGACCATGCTATAAATGAAAATATCTAAACAGTAACTACCAAAAAATAAGGTTGTCATATATATGAACGACAAAAAATTTCAGCTTTACCAACTTAGCGTTATCTTTAGTATGATTTTTGCGCTGGTTGGATTTTCATATAATATATGGCGTCTAGAATCAACCGAGACAAATAACAATATCCGAGTCGCCTGTTTTGAAACATTAAAAGAGCTCGCGTCACTAGAGCTAATTATTTATTACGCTTATTACGACCAAGATAAAGTCGAAGGTAATCCAAGAAAAGGCTGGATAAAAGTGGGGCTTATTAACGACTTCAGTGCATTAACCTCTACTGACATAGAAAAAAGTGCTGCCAATTTAGAACAGGTCTGGCGTGACAATTGGCCACAGCTTCATGAAGATAAAATAGCGGTTGATAAGATTGTGTTGAATATTGATAAAGTCAGAGGTGAAATAAAAGTCGTGCTATCCAAGCTTGACTAAATAATTATTAATAAACCATATGAATAATACACTTTTTTGAATATTAACTCTGTTATTTCCGAAGAAATATTTAGGGCGCAGCTAAAAGTAAACCACAAACGCTTAAAATTACTAACATCCGCGCCCCTCCTTTATACCATATGTATCATATGGTTATCCCATTTAAGTTGATGTCTCTTTAATCTCACGTTTCGCTGTTCTTGCAGTATGAGATAACCTCGCCCCGTACTCCCCATAAATCGTCCATTACTACTGGCTATACCAGCGCAATCTCGCTGTTTAGTTACTTCAAGTAAGCTATCTGTTTGAGTATCCCAATAGCTTATTACGCCGCCTCGTGGCGACGTAACAGCAAGCCGCTTATTCATAGGGTCTATGGCCAGACTTGCCGTGTATTGATTAAACACTCGCCATGTATTTAATTCTGTATTGAGCGCTTCTAGTTCAGACTCTTCACTTAACTTATGTGAAAAGATAAGTGGCTGAGTATGATGTTTAGCTCCCTGATATTGGCACCCTACATACACTTTATCATCATTAGACACGCATAAGTGACGTGTGCTTAGCTGATTATTCGGTGGAGAAAATGATCCCATTAACTTACCCGACACCGTATCTAAGTAACTAATGTTGGGCTTCATTGATTCAATATTAAGTTTGGTCCTTGGACTTGCAGGATGAGTATGGATCCCGCCATTGGCAACCACAATTGTATTACCTTGATTCATCAATGCCAGTTGGTGGGGGCCTACCCCACCACTTAAAAATTCAGCTTCAATTGCATAGTTAGTCGTGTTGCGAACCACGATCACTCCCTCATATGCTTGATAGCTATTATCAAACCGATTCTCGGTGGTATACAAAAAGTCCCCGCTCTCAGACAAGACACCATGTCCATAGAAATGCTGCCCGACAGAAGATAATAGCTGTTTTTTTATTGCACCGGCATTAATATCAATAACGTATAATTTGTTACCTGGTCGCCGTGAAAACGCAAAGAGCGTTTTATTTTTACAACAATAAGTTAAGTCATGCGCTCGCTCTGGTATTTCAACTCGGCCAAGCATATTACCATTATGGTCAAACCACCCAATAAAATGCCTTCCTGACAGGTCGGTGAATGCACTGGCAAACTGTGATGTTTCCGAAAATGCACAACCGCTTATTAGCATAGCAGCCGAAGCTACTGCACCAATTGCGAGCATGTTCTTGCAAAACTTTCGCCTACCATCAAACTGTATTGTATTGCCTGACAAGTTTAATCTCCGTCGTTGGTATTAAACCCTGGAGCAAGATCTGTCACTTGTACAAAATCAGTACTCATAATATTACGTAGCTCTGTGATAGCTTTGCGGAGTTCTTGTAATTTAAGCTGGCCCTCATCGGTTTTAATTAAATCAGTTAACGTGTCACTTTTAAGTCCATTTACATTTGCCAATAAAGTATCAAACGCCGTCATAAGTGCAGTATTGACATCTTCTCGGCCTTTGACTTGAGTTAGGTAATCGTCAAAACCAAATTCATTGCCCCCTTGATACTGAGCAAATAAGGTATTGATGTTAACAGCTATATTATCTAATGAGCTTAAGCTGATAGCACTTTCGAGTAAATCAGGCTTACCTGGGATGCCAACACCTAACGGCGCTTTCAACTTGTCGTCATTGATGATCTCTAGATATTCAAACCATATAGTCAGAAACTTCTCTACTGCATGTTTTTTACTATCGAAATCGCCACTCCCTTCTTTAAAACTCTGTGCGTACCCTGAGTTCCACTGCAATAAGGTATCTTCCATAATATCACTTACATTAGTTGTGATAGCCTTAACATAACCACACCTATTTTCTTTATCATCCGCGTTGAGCAGTGATGTTGCCGAATTATCGTTAAACAACACATATTCCATTGCTGGTAAGCCCTGAATTTGGTGCTTTTGACTACCAAACCCTTCCGAAAAATCACTTTTTTCTGCCAATGTAGCCTCTACATCCAAGGCTAATTTATTAGCCGATATCGGCCAAAATTGCACTCGTGAGTAGTAGAATGTCCCAGCTATGGGTCCAAATTTCAAAGTTCTAGCTGCCTGCCAAGCCAAGTTTGTTTCACGCCACGTTTGTTTAAGCTTTTCTAAGTCAGTATTTGAAGGCGTAGTTAACGCACAAAATTCTGTGCTATTACTTTCTAACTTTTTAGCCGCTGAGTACATATTTTGGTACGCTGGCAATATTGTATTATCAACTAAGCTTGCTGCTAGCTTCGTTAAACCATCATTCACGCTTAAAGAACCGACAGTCGGAGTCGTTGGTACTGTAGGTGTCGTTGGGGTTGTCGGGGTTGTATCCGTCCCACCAGATGAACCACCACATCCTGACAAGAAAGAAAAACTAAATACGCCTGCTAATATTAAAGCAATAGGTCTTAATGTGTGTAACGCCATTCTAGGCTCCGAAAATAAGTTCATTGTAGATCCAGCCTCGATTAAATTTGATTAATAAAGTGAAGTAATGCTTCACGTTCTGTTATTTTTAGATCAATAAATTTTTGTTGATGTGACTTTGCTTCACCACCATGCCATAACACCGCTTCTTCTATGGTTCTGGCTCGACCATCATGCAAATACGCAGCGAAGCCTTGTACGCGTTTTTGTAGACCAATCCCCCATAGCGGCGGGGTTCTCCATTCAATACCAGTTGCTGAATTTTCTATGCCTTCATCTGCCAGTCCTTCTCCCATGTCATGCAAAGCCAAATCGGTATAAGGCCAAATTTTTTGACCCGCGATTGCCGCAATAGCATAATCAGGATCCGTTATATAGCTCGGGGTATGGCATGTATTACATCCAATCTGATAAAAAAGTTTTCGCCCCTGTATCGCTTGATCACTGGTTAAATCCCGAGCAGGTGGTACTGCTATGGTTTGACCCATAAAGACAGTGAGGTCATGTAGCTTTTTTGGTATATCTAGTGTGCCATTAGGATCAACATCAGCAGCTTGTTGACATCGAACTTGATGAGGTAAACATTGTTCTTGCTCAAATATTGGATTAGTAATACCAATATCATTTACAAAGGCTCCCGCAATTTGTTGCTCTAATGTGCTATGCAGTCCTTTAAAGCCAAAGCGGCCAATCTGTCGAGTCTGGTCAATCGCATCTACAACAAAGTTGTATTTTCCACTGACTCCATCACCGTCGAGATCGTCGATATCTTCTTGTACTAGCAAGTCTTCTGCTTTAATTGCATCCAATAGCCCCATACCATAAACTGCAGGTGCATAACGTGCTGATAGCCTAGAGTCACTATCCATTTGACCATAATGATAATTCTCAAATTGGTATCGAGGTTTTCGTAAGGTATATTCAGTGCCGTCGGTATATGTTCCGACTATCTGGTCATAAAACACGCGAACTTGCCCCTCGCCTTTCACTGGCCCGTCCAAATTAGCATGAGACAAACGCACATTAAGAGGTTGTAGTTGTCCGCCATATCGACTGTCTGCCATGTAACTCTTTATATTCAAAAACCGAAACAACAACGCTGGTGGCGCAAGCTCCCCATGCTTCGGTGGCTTTCCACGGCCACCATCTACATGGCATGTTTTACATGACCGAGCATTAAACAGCGGCCCTAATCCATCTCGATCCTTGGTAATGGCCGGTGATGCAACCCATGGATCTCTAAAAAAAGAAAACCCATCCCAAAAATCTAACTGAGTCATAATTGGCACATTCTCTGCTGGATACACAAATGTGCGGTGAGACACTGATTTACGGGTTGTCTCGCCTCCAGGTTTTAATTCACTCGCGCTAAATTGCGGCGTATCGTCAAAGGATTCAGCTACTTTATATAAAGCAGCACCAACGAGCAGTATAACGCCAATAATAATCCGCATATTTAATCGATGGTTGCGTCTTATTATCATAACGAGTTCAAAAATGCCTGTAAGTTTGAGCGCTCTGCTTTAGTCATGTTGATATAGCTTTTTTGAGCCGCAAGCGCTTCACCGCCGTGCCATAAAATCGCTTCTTCAACTGTCAATGCCCGACCATCATGTAAAAAAGTCGCTTTAGGGTTAACCGTCTTCACTAAACCGATCCCCCATAAAGGCGGGGTTTTCCATTCTACTCCTGTTGCATCTCCCTCCGGACGTCCATCGGCTAACCCGTCACATCGCTGGACATACACACACTGCTCACCATTTGTGCAACTTTCACCCGACGCCAATTCTCGAGTAACTTCACAGGACCCCCCCATATCATGCAATAACAAATCTGTGTAAGGATAAATCACTAATTCCTCAAGTGCGGTAATATTGGTTTTAGTTTCTTTGATTTGTAGCAAGTCAACATCTCCTAAAATACTACCGAGCGCCTTACCGGTTTTATGGCGTGGTACATGACAACTATGGCAATTAGCTTTATAGAACAAACCTCTTCCTGCTAATACGTCTGAGTTCCATGTATTACTCGCTTCGTCGAACCCTCTACGCTTAGGCACAGCTAGCGTTCGGTTATAAAATTCAACTTGTGCTAAGTCAATATTATTTAGATCTACACCATTGTGGTGCCTGTTATTTTCTCGCAATGCTTGCTGATCACACGCTGGTTGCAAATTCGTACACGGCTCTTCAGGATTTAGGCTACTGGTCACCCCCATATCTCCGCGATACGCACCTGATATTTGCTGTAGTATCGACCCTGTAACGGCCTTCTGTCCGAACCTTGCTAACTGACGATCGCCAGTGATAGGTTGCGATGTATATGCCGCTCGACCCGATATACCATCGTTGTTACTGTCATTTGGATCTGCGTAGACCAGAATTGACGATTCAGGAATGCTTTCTATTAGGCCTGAGCCATATACATGTGGCGTCACTCGAGCCGAAAACATGACATCTTCATTAAAGTCTCCATATGCCAAATCTTTCACTTTATAGATGGGTTTTCTAAGTGTGTAACTCTCTCCATCTGAAAACTCACCCTGTTGTGTTTCATATTCAACCCAAGTATATGCTTCGCCGTAGGATAAGCCTTCGTTAATCGCACCTTGATATTTCGCTAATATAGGTCCTGATTCACCTTCAATTACGCCAAACACTTGGATCTGATCGCCATATATTGGATCGATACGGCCTTTTGAATCCCCCACCCTTAAGAACATGCTCATCATTGGCTCGTCACTCGATGACGGCACCTCGCCTCTGCCATCTTTGATATGGCAGCCTTGACAGCTCGTATTATTAAACAATGGACCTTCGCCATCATGATTACTTCTAAATGTATGATCTCCAGCTTTAAAAACAGCATCACGCTCAGGCTGTTGCACAATTGCAGGAATAGCCTGGCTATAAGCATCATTGTTTTGGATAGTTGTAGTTGCAGAACCCGCCGATAAATACTCATTATTATCTGCTTTATCTGTTAATAATGGTGGTAACCCATCATTTACGGTAATTGAAAATGCGTGATTTGACGTATCTGGAACGGGATCTGGTGGTGTACTGGTATCTGGCGGTGTGCCTGTGTTTGGATTACTTGATTCACTCGAACCGCCGCCACACGCCGACAGCAAAATAGTGACTAAAAATGCCGCTATATAGTTATATTTATTTAAAAAATTCATCTTCAGTGCCCCTACTTCTCCAATGCAAAATTGCAATGCAGAAAACTGAAAAAGGCTGACGTTGCATCAGCCACTATAGAAATTAAAGGATATGTATTAGATATCTTCTTCCGTATCACCTTTAAGTGAGTTATCAATTTCTAAGCCAAGCGCATCAACCGCTTTTTGTATCAATTCTGTTTGCTTTACAAGCGCTTGAATCGTCGAATAGACATCTTGCTTATTTTGTTCATTTTGTATTTGAACATCAAAAGACATGCCTAGCTTAGCTGTGTTATCAATCACCGAAGCCGTCGCCATCGTTGCTTCAAAAGCTGCACGAAGCTCATTTGCTAGTTCATGATGCCCTTTCACAACAAGCAGATCATGAATACTGGCACCTATAAGTGCTTCACCATCGACTTTGGTGTAAGAACCTGAATAATGATTTTGAACACCTTTTGCATTTAACCAAATATCTCTATGTGTATTATCAGAAAAACACGAATGTTCATCTTCTTGACTATCAGTTCGAACCGCAATGCTCATACGCTCACCCGCTAACTCACCGAAGCTCAAGCGACCCATACTTTCAAACATCGATGCTAGACTCTTATCAACATTTTCTGCTTTTGTATATTCACTATAGTGAAAGCCAGACCCTGGTTTCCATGCGTTAACAACGTTTTGCAAATCATCCACCAGCAAATCAGCTGCTGCAATTAGAAATTGTGCTCTGCGCTCACATACAGCATCTTGTGCACCTTGTTCACCAGATGTACATGTTCTGCCATTTGCTTCATCAGCTGGGATGGTTGCGGCGGTATAAAAATCAGTAACAGGGCGGTGACCAGCTGTGTAATCTCGGTTTGCGGTATAAGTAAGATCAGCGTTTAAATCTTGCCCCCAAAGTAAGAACTCAACTGCATGGTAACCTGAAGTGACGTTTGCTTCTTCGCCATCTAACTCAAATTTCTCTTGTAGAAGTGCTTTGGTGATAACAGGGAAAGATGTTGCATCATGAATAATATTTCCACCATTTTGATAGACAGCAGCGTTGCCACGACCTTCGTTACCATCCATATCAATCGTATAATCAATCAAAGCTTCAGCTAAAGGCCACGCATTAATTGCACCTTCTGGACCTTCACCATCGACAAGCACCCATTCATCTGCTTCATTTTTTGTTAACGCATCGATAGGGCCTTCACGGAATCGATATACCTCAGTTTGACCATATGGTTCTCTCGCTGCTAACCATGCTGATTTCGCCGCAGTAAAATTAGCCTCGGTAGGGTTTTGAACTAATTCATTAACTTTTTCTTGCAAAAATTTAGCTGCGATCAGTGAGTCGGCAAATGCGGCATATGCATGTTGCGCATTTGTGTTAACAACATCTTGTGCTGTCACGAAATTACTGACACCGGCAACGCCTTGTTCACCCTGAACACCAGCGGTTCCAACTGTGCCATCTTTTCCATCATCACCACTACATGCAGCTAGTACCGCAGTACAAACTAAAGTTAACGCAATATTTTTAATATTTTTCACAATTATCCCATCTTTTTTTATTAGATTGTTTCACCGTGCGAAATATTAACCAATAAAGAAGGTGCATTCAATAATTATTTTCATTTAGATTTGCATTATAGGTATAATTATTCTTTCTTTGTTTTAGATCAAAGTTTTCTTATAAGTTGCGGCACAACACTGGGGAAATTGATATCAATAGGTATCTAGATTGGCAGGTTTATGTATGAATTAAAACTGAATATTCGCTTTAAAATCAAAATGTATAGCTGTATTGTAAACGCAAGTTCCGTCCTTTTGCAGGAAGCTGTCCATCAAGCATTCTAGGGTCAAATACAACATAGCCTTTATCAAATAGATTTTGTGCCTTTAGCTGCAACGACTGGACAGGTGATAATTGCCAAGTAACACTTGAACCAAAAACAAAATAGGCCGATTGATTAAAATGTGGAGAAACGCTCAGATCAAGCGATTCAACAAAAACGCTATCACGCCAAACTGCATTAATACTCAATTGAAAATCTAAGAACTGATGTGTTAATGCCAATGCACCAAAGCGTTTAAAACTGGCATTAAACGGTTCATCGAATAATTGTGTATAGCCTAGTTCAAACCATGTGTTGTTCGACAAATTGAAGTTACCGTTGAGCTCCACACCCTGCATACTTGTTTCAAACACATTATCGAAAGTAAAACGACCTTGCTCTGCATCAATCGGTACTAGGTTGATAAAGTCTTCTAGTTCATTGTCAAATACAACCACGTCAGCCTGCCACGAATCATACTGGGCATGCCAAACCAGCTCCGTTGTTTTAACATATTCAGATTTTAAGTTTGGATTGCCAATGGTGACATCGTCATTTGAATTCAACTCGTTACTCACAGGCGTTCTAAATGACTCCCCATATTGAAGCTTTACGGTATGGTGCTCATAAATATTATAAATAATCGCTAACCGAGGTGAGAGCTTATTATCAATGTGTTTCACCTCATCAAATCGAGCCCCTAAAAATAACGTCGTATCAGGGGTAATACCATACTTAACTTGACCATAAACCGCATATGAATCAAATAATTGTAACAGACCACTAAAAGCATCGTAATCGTAGACCGTCGTTAATCCATTTTGATCATACGGTTTATCAACGTAAACATCGCCACGTTCAAAATCGAAATAGCTTGTCCTGATCCCAGCTTTCGATTGCTCTTCTTCCGAATATTCAGCGCCAAAGTTCAATACAAGTTCAGCATCAAATGTGTAAGAAGCATCTAACTTAATGGTGGCATCTTGTGTTTGCCAAGCTGGACCTACAAAAAAGTCACTCTCTAAACCCAATAACTCGGCGGGTGCAATTAAGCCATTGCTTATTATTTCATGCTCAATAAATTGAACATCACTGGTTACCTGCCACTTTTCATTGCTTAACCATTGATGTGTCAAATTAAACGCAATATTTTCGCTATTGTGTTCATTCCCTACCGACCAGCCAGCTAAATTTACAAACTCCCGAAGTTTAGTTCGATTATGATGTATGGAAAGCCGTCCATTTTGCCATTTCATCCCCAACTCAACAAAATGTGTTTCTATAGGATCACGCACATTAAAAGGCATGTAACGCTCACCATTGCGTGTTTGCCATGATAAATTGGCATATACATCAATCTCTTCATTCAGTTGCTTAAACAGATTAACACTCCCTTCTACATGTCCTTGCTCTCCCAGCGCAACCGAGATTTGATTCGCATCTTGTTTTGTAACAACATTCATGACGCCTAGAAATGCATTACTACCATACAAAGCCGAACCAGGGCCGCGTATAAACTCAACGCGTTCAATAATTTCAACTGGAATAAAAGGCATGTACACAGAGGCTTTACCAAACGATGATTCATTTAGCCGAAGGCCGTTAATCATCACTAATACATTGCCACTGTCTAAATAAACACCGCGTGTGTGTTCTTTTGGAACTGCACCAACCCAATCACCCCGAGTAGATTGAAAGCCTGGCACAAAATTCATTAATTCATAGGCGCTATTTACACCTAATAAAGAAATATGCTGTTGATTGAAAACAGTGATACTCGAGGGGACGCTTGCGCGTGTTTCTGCGGTTTTGGTAGCTAAACTAATGTTTACATCAAGCAATTCTTCAAAAGATAATTCAAATAACCCCTCGTCAGAGTCCGTCTGAGCAAAGCTTGAAAGTGAAAAAACACACCCAGTTATAAACAATACTAATTTATTTTTCATCACATTCTCTAAATTGCAAGAACGTTGCTCGCAATATAGAGAAACCACCGCACAGCAACCAATTCTACTTTAATAATACAAGCGATGGCTAACTGTGCAAGCTTTTAGCGGAGTTTATTGATATTTAAGCTGTTGCTGTAGACTGCTTGGCTTTAAAGTACTTATATAAGCCTATCAAAGACGCCGCAATCCAGAATATCTCAATGACGAAGCTGGCCAAATTAAAGTTGTAACATAAGCTAATAAGTAAAAGAATGGCGCCTGATAAGTTCATCAGATTATAAGTGAGGCTTTCTGGGTTTGCTTTCCCTAATTGCAACATAAAGAATGCGCCAACTACTAACCCAGTACCACTCATACCAATAACATCAAACAATAAATCGATCATGTCTTTTCCATCTGTGCAGCCGATACAATAATATCGGCAATAAAAGTCACCCAAACTGACTGGCCCGGTCCATGGGAAGGGTTATTTTCAATCGTTGAAACAGCACAAAACCGAGCAATCCTACCATTTAAGCATGTTAAATACAGGGCATTTGTCCGCTTCACTTAAACGTCACTTTACCCCCAATAATTTTTAATGCGGGTGTGCCACGGATCAAAGTTTGCCGAGAAAAAAGAGTATCACATTCAGGACAGTGCACTTGATCATGTGTAAAGTCTTTTGATATTCGCTCAATAAAGCACTTTACCAATGCCCCCTTCCCTCCTTTACGATATTTAAACAGAGTGGCTTTACATTTTGCACAAAAGATATCAACCGTTCGTGTCGGTCCTGATTTATTCGGTTTTGCCATTAATTTTTATCCAGTAAGGCTTAACACAACAGCATTGAGTATAAACTGAACCGTGTGAAAGCCGCCATTAACCAACAAAAGTTTGAGTGGTCTTTGCTCGAAAATATAGCTAATTCCAAACGCCGCAGTGACAAAGCCAAGCCCTGTCAATAAGCCGAATACAACCGCACTCCAAAATGTCGGATCTTTACCTAGAAGCAGTGCCATCGAAAAAGATACGACCAGTGATAAACACATTGCAACGCCGTATATCAGTTTGGGGTCGCTATTTTTTAGGTCTAGTTCCGTTAAGCCACACCCCTCCATCCACATTTGTCCAAAAAGCCAAGATGAATACCATATCCCACCCAACATAAATGTAGATAAAGCAGCAAGTAATACCGCCCAATAATTAAGTTCAAGTATCTCCATGTCTCGTATCTCTTACGCACTATTATTTTAATTTAGTTAATAAACAGACCGTGATCAACCCAACATTCTCTCACTTTAATTTGATTTATCTTGGTGCCGGCTTCTTTTGTAGTTTCCGTTGCAACGTACGTCGATGCATATTCAATTGCCGCGCGGTATGTGAAATATTTCCTTCATTATTTTTGAGGACCTGCTGAATATGTTCCCACTCCAACCTCTCTGGCGACATAATCACTTCTTCGGTGTTCGTATTTCCTTTGGGGATCTGACCTGTTAACGCTTGTAATATAACTTGTGTATCTGCTGGCTTCGTCAAATAATCATCGGCCCCCAATTTTACTGCTTCAACTGCGGTGGCAATACTGGCAAACCCAGTCAAAAGAACCAGTTTACAATTCGGTAATCGTGCTTTAATTGGTTCAATAAAATGCAAACCTGATTGCGTTGTCAATTTCATATCTAACAAGACATAATCAGGCATAAACTCATCACAGGTAAGTAAAACCTTGCACTCCTCATTCACAATTGCACATTCAAAGCCATATTTACTTAATCTACGGGCTAACGTATTTGAAAAGGCGATATCATCTTCAATAATTATTAGTTTTTTCATTATTTGGCTAATTTTGCAGGGAGTAAGAGGCGTGTTTGAGCCCCTAAACTCATATGGTTTTCAATTGTTAGGCTTCCATTTAACCGTTCAAATGTAGCGTGAGAAAGTAACAACGCAATCCCCATTCCATCATCACTTTGTACAATTTCGTGACCCAACTCACTGAGTTTTTGCGGATCAATGCCTTTGCCATTGTCCACAATGGTCAATTGCCAACGGCTTTGCTGTATTTTACTCGATAATACAATGGTGCTATGAGCATTATGCTGATTAGCACGGGCTGCATTGCTCAAAATATTCAGTATTGCGGGGATCAACATCGGGTCAGAACTGACCATTAATCTACCAGTTTCATCAGAGCATTCAAGTTTTTGCTCTGGGTACTGAAGCGCCATTAACGTCACAAGTTCCGCCAAGACTTCCGAAACCAATTTAGCTTTCTCAGAAGTACCTTCTTTAAAATTCTCCGTCTGTCGTCTAAAACTATTTAGTTGAGTTTTACATTGCGTAAGAGCGACTTGAATATCTGCAATAGCGGGATGCTCAGGCATATCCTCCTGAACCTCCTCAAACAAGAGATTTAAATTTGCGATGGGTGTTGCCAATTGATGTGTTGCTTGAGCCGCTGCACTGCCCAATGCCATAATTTGCTCACTTTTTAGTTGTTGTTCTCGTGCTTTTGCAAGTTTATGTTCTTTGTTTTGAATTTGATTTACTAACGCCATTACGACTGCAACAATCACAATAACGCTGAAAACAAAATTGACCAACATGCCTGTTAAATGTTGATGCATGTCCATATGATGTAAATGATGACTTGGCATAGTTACAAATAAATAGCCATAACTTGCTAATGCTAAACCTGCGACAATAACGACATAGTTTTTAGGTACGGTGACGGCCGCAATAACAATTGGCAACAGTAATAAAGACACAAAGGCATTACTCGCGCCACCAGACAGCGATAATAAGACGGTTAAGAACAACAGATCAGCCAGTAATTGAAATAACATACCTGTAGGTGCCGCTTCACTGGTATTGCGATAGGCATAGACACTGACTAATTGAAATAAAGATTCAATACCAATGACAATAAACGCAGGTAGCAAAGTAATTTCTTTGTTAAAAAAGTAAGCCCCGCTTAACACCATTATTAGTTGTAGCGCAATCGCGATTGTTCTCAGTAAAAGTAATCGACCGATTGAAGAGTTAGGTGAAAATACTATCATGCCTATTTGCAAAACCAGATAACGAATTAAGCTCGTCACTTTAACTAACTCATGACAAATAACAAGCGATAGTCTATGAATGGTATGTGTTAGATCAAATAAAGCACTATTCGTATTGTAGTGCAAACTCTGGGCAAGGAGTTCCTTGGTGATAAATAAGTTGCCACTGCTCAGCGACCTTTTTCCATATTGACATTCTAATCGAATAATGCAGGGGTGCTCTAGCACTGTGCCGATATGCTGCGTGATAAGTGAGCTGCGCTATATCAGCACTCAACATTTGACCTATAAATGACTGATTATAAAACTGTGGCACTTTCTCACTGGGTAGCCTAGACATTATATGCGCTTTATTAAACATTAACCCATTGGCTGATATTTCGTGAAAATTAGGGCTAAGTAGCTGATCTAACCTATTCACTGACTGCCTTACACTTGGTTCTAATAAGATGCGTTCAAGTTCAACCAAATGTTCAAGTAAAGACTCAGATATTTTTGTCATCATAACAAATAAGCGGGACAGTTTAACTAAAGTATTGAAAGTTTAGTTCACAGTTATATGCTTAACAATATCAACTGGCTTTGAAAAGCAATGTTTGCTATAAATGCGGGTTAGCCCGACTGGTCAGACAAGAATAGAGAACAATTATGATTTATGCCAAAATTACGGGCTGGGGGAAATGCATTCCTCCAGCAACCATTACTAATGACGAAATCAGTCAGATAGTCGAGACTAATGACGAGTGGATAACAACTCGAACGGGCATTAAAGAACGTCGCGTCAGTCATGTAAGCACCGCTGAATTGGCAACGGTAGCCAGTCAACATGCGCTAGCCTGTGCTGGTATCGATGGTTCAGATATCGACCTGGTATTACTGGCCACTTGCACACCATCTACGATGGTTGCTAATACCGCATCTTTGGTACAAAAAAACATTGGGGCACAAGGCGCAGCAGCATGCGATACCAATGCCGCATGCTCTGGATTTTTGTATGCCATACAAAATGCGACGGCGCAAATTCAAGCTGGTATGATTAAACGCGCGGTCGTTGTTGCAGCAGAGCGCATGACTTGGTATGTCAATTGGGCAAAACGTGATAGTGCGGTCCTTTTTGGCGATGGTGCAGGCGCTGTTGTGCTTGAAGCAAGCGAAACACCTTGCGGTCTGTTAGGGTCTAAAACCGGATGCGATAGCACTGATCGCAATATTCTTCACATCGAAAATTATGGTACCGATATGAATAAATATAATCCAACAGGCCCTTCTGAATTACTTTTTGAAGGTCGTGAAATCTTTAAACGCGCTGTAAAAGGCATGAGTGAAGCATGTGATGACGTGCTAAATCAAGCTCAATTAACCTTATCTGATATAGATGTTCTGGTTCCGCATCAAGCAAACTTACGAATTATCCAGGCAATGCAACAACGCCTTGATATAAACGATGACAAAGTCATGGTTAACATCGGTAAATACGGTAATACCTCGGCTGCGACGATTGCCATTGCATTATGTGAAGCTGTAGAACAGGGTTTGATAAAGCCACATAGTAATATTATGTCTGCGGCATTTGGCGCAGGCTTAACATGGGCTGCAAGCTACATTAAGTGGGGTGAGCGCACAACCCCTATTAATGTAAGTGACGCCAAACTGCCTGATACCGATAAAACGGGCCTACAGCTGATAGAGCATGCTGTAAAGGCATGTCAATAAAGTTATTCCTTTGTCCCCTAATCCAGTGGTAAAATAATAAAAACTTTACTCACTTAAGGGGACAACCTTGTTCACCCAACACACTGAAATCGCTCAACTTGAACCAAAGGCCATTTGGCAGTTCTTCGATCAAATTTGCGCTATTCCACATCCATCAAAATATGAAGAAGCGCTTGCACAATTCATTATTAACTGGGCAAATGAGCAAGGTCTGGACGTTCGAAGAGACCCTACTGGTAATGTTTTCATCAGAAAAGCAGCTACATCTGGCATGGAAAATATCACACCGGTTGTTTTACAAGCACATATTGATATGGTTCCACAAAAGAACGACGATGTTGATCATGACTTCACAACAGACCCGATCCGTCCATATGTTGATGGAGAATGGGTTACTGCAACTGGCACAACCCTAGGCGCAGACAATGGTATGGGGATGGCATCTTGCCTAGCTGTACTTGCTGCAAATGACATAAATCATGGCCCTCTTGAAGTGCTGCTGACGATCGACGAAGAAGCAGGTATGACGGGTGCCTTTGGCTTAGAAGCTGGCTATCTAGAAGGCGAAATATTATTAAATACCGATTCAGAACAAGAAGGTGAAATCTACATGGGCTGTGCCGGTGGCGTAGATGCTACGATCACCTTACCAATTGACAAAGTACAGGCTAGTGAACACCAAACCATTGTTACACTCACTTTAAAAGGACTCAAAGGAGGCCACTCAGGTGTCGATATTCATACTGGTCGTGCCAATGCTAATAAGTTGCTTTCACGTTTTTTAAAGAACCATGTTCAGAGCACCCCATTTCAGCTCATTAGCTTTAAAGGTGGTTCATTAAGAAATGCGATTCCACGAGAAGCTTATGCTGAAATATCGATCGCGACCTCTCAACTTACTGCTTTTGAAACTTCCGTCGATGAATACCTACAACTTATCTCGCAAGAACTTGCCTCTATCGAAACAACTTTAACGTTCGACTGCACACCTTCATCCTCCACTGAATTACCAATGAGCGACGAAACTAAGCAGCGAGTTTTAGCGCTTATGAATGCATGTCCTAATGGCGTGATCAGAATGAGTGACGATATTGCTGGGGTCGTTGAGACATCACTTAACATGGGTGTGATCAATACACGTACCGACGAATTCGAAGTGCTGTGCTTAATTCGCTCTTTAATCGACTCAGGTCGCTCTGACGTTGAAGGGCACCTAAATTCATTGGCTGAGTTAGCTGGCGCCAACATCGTATTTTCAGGCGCATATCCTGGTTGGAAGCCTGAGCCTGACTCGAAAATACTGCATATTTTCCGCGATGTGTATGAAGGTATTTACAGAAGAAAACCACATATCATGGTGATCCATGCCGGCCTTGAGTGTGGGTTATTCAAAAAGCCTTATCCCGAAATGGATATGATATCTTTTGGTCCAACTATCAAGTTCCCCCATTCACCTGACGAAAAGGTGAAAATTGATACCGTTGGTCTATATTGGCAGCAAATGAAAGCGATATTAGAAAATATCCCAGCGAAATAACTGAAAGTTAGATATACCCTTTACCAATATTTACTCATTATTGGTAAAGGCTCTACTTACAATAGCCTTGGAATTTTTATTTAAACTGTTCGCTCTACAAAGCAAATAGTCCCTTTAACCTTTGGTGTCCCTACTCTCTTCGAATCATATATCCTTGATGGTAATGTACAGACTTAAGTTAGGCTGACCTAGCAGAACTGGCTAAGGCGACTATTTACTTGGATCCAAAAACATAGACAACAAAACTATATTTCCAGCTTTGAATTATATCTTGAGCACAAAACATAGAAGCGCAAGAGTGTGATGTATGCTCATCACACTCTTGCAATATTATGCCGAATAACGTTTTTCTAAATAAGAAAAGGTTGCACGTAAGCCTAATCCTTCCCCACCCGCTGGACGACCCGGTAATGAACGAACATTCCAAGCCATTACATCAAAATGTACCCAAGGTGTTTGTGCAGGTTCAACAAACTCTTTTAAGTACAGTGCAGCCGTGATAGCGCCACCAAAAGGGGTTGAACCACAGTTAGAAATATCAGCTATTTCACTTTTAAATAATCCTTTGTATTGATCAAACAATGGCAGCTGCCAAACGGGATCTTGATTAAGTAATCCTTGTTCAACAAGTCCACTTGCTACAGTGTGATCGGTACTAAAAAAGCCTGGTAACTCTGTACCTAACGCAACTCTGCACGCGCCCGTCAGTGTCGCAAAATCCATTAACAAATCAGGTTTGTCATTTTGCGCTTCTGCAAGTGCATCACACAAGATCAAACGCCCTTCAGCGTCCGTGTTATCAATTTCTACAGTAATGCCTTTACGCGTTTTAATAACATCGCCCGGTCTAAATGCATTGCGTGACACCGCGTTTTCAACCGCTGGTACTAACACTCTTAAGCGTACCGGTAAATTAGCGGCCATAATCATTTGTGCTAAACCGATAACATGAGCAGCTCCACCCATGTCTTTTTTCATATTGCGCATACCAGCAGCTGGTTTTAAGTCCAAGCCACCCGAGTCAAAACAAACGCCTTTGCCGACCAAGGTGAGTTTTGCATGCGACTCATTCCCCCAAACCAAATTTAGCAACCGTGGTTTGTTATCACTTGCACGTCCAACCATATGCACAGTCGGATAATTATGTTCGAGTAACTCGTCACCAATAAGTTCGTTAAACTGCCCGTCAAAGCGCTCTGCTAATTCAATCATTGTCTCAGCAAGATGCTGAGGCATCATATCTGCCGCTGGTGTATTCACTAAATCTCGAACTAAGTAAATTGACTCAGCCTGTTGATATACTTTATTAAATATTGCCGCGTCGCTGACTGCTAAGCACGCCTCTATTTTAGGTAACGACTTATAAGCTGAGAACTGATAAGCACCGAGAATAAAACTAAGTGCCTGTTGCTCTACAAACTCATGTGCTCCTTGAATTTGATACTGACCTTTCGGTAATTGCTTAGCAAGATCTCCAGCTAACCACATGCTTTCCAGTTCATCCACTACACACAGGACCAACTGCAATTCGCTGCTATTCGCATCTGTAATGGTAAATACTGATGATGATTGACTGCGACATGCATTAACTACATTCGCAACATATTGAGTTTGGTTGTTTAGCCAATTGTCTAATTGGGCTTTCTCAACAAAGTGTAAGGGTGTTCCTTGATCAGAGTGGACAAGTAATCCGCGCATAATACTCTCTATCTGGTAAATTCTAAATTTAGAATACCAAGTTACGCGTTCGAGATCACTTATTTACGGTTATGATTTGACTTGTTATTGACGGAAAAAGAACTCGGTAATACATCAACACCAACCCATTGTCCTAATTTTACGATCAATGGAATCGTAATAGGCGCAAATGGTAAAACAGCAAACACACCAAGACCAAGCCCTTTCAAAATATCGACTAGCTGCTTATTCGCCACCTTTAAGTCTGATTTATTTCCTTCCCCCATCGTATAGCGTTTATAGATTGTGAGCATCTCTTTTGTCTCTTGCTTTTCTTGAGCTAAAGCACCTTTAAGAGCCAACATTGTACGCCTCAAGCGCACTTGTTGTTTTCGCTTTGTTATTTTTGCAACTCTCAACGGAGCCTTATGAACTACTCTAATTAGGCGCATTATCACTTATAAACACGTATGTATAATGAAGACAGTGTAGCAAAAGAAAGACCTATGTTACTATGTGATTTTAGTCTTAATTACTGCACGCATTATGTCTGAGCTTAATAATCAAAATATTGATACACCCCTTCCAGAACCAACCAAGCCACGTTCTGATGATTGCTGTGGGGGCGGCAGTTGCTGTCCTTGTGTATGGGATGAGTACCGTGTCGCTCGAAAAGCATGGATAATAAGCGTTCAAAAGAGTGAAATATTGGAGAAATCTAACTAAACCTTTAGAAAAATACTGATTCCCCTCGATAAAAAGTTCAAAAAACAACCAAAAACCTCATTTAATTACATAAACTTATCAAAATATTTGCCTTTATTAAAAACACTGCTAAGTTTGGAAAGATGCAAATTTAATTTGCATCCTAAGTTAATGATATGTATATATTCAGAAGCTCAAATAATAATACCGAGCTCTATTTAACTTATGACAACAATAGAACAACTGGGGAAACAGGATGAAATTACAATTAAATAAGGTAAGCCGTGCTTTAACGTACGCGCTCGCTTCAACTGCCACAATGGGCATTATGTCAACGTCGGCTATCGCTGCGGAGGGGGATGAAGCAACCGACAAGAAAATAGAAAAAATTGCCGTCGTTGGCTCTCGGGCTGCGCCTCGTTCGGTTGGTGACTCACCAGTTCCAATCGACATCATCGGTGGCGAGGAACTATCGAAAGGTGGTGGCGATGATATGCTTGAGTTACTAAAAGGCTCCGTGCCATCGCTAAATGTTCACCAAAATCCAATTAGTGATGCCGCTTCTTTAGTACGTCCGGCGAACTTACGTGGCTTACCTGCCGATAGCACGCTCATTTTATTGAATGGTAAACGTCGTCACCGTTCATCTGTTATTGCATTTTTGGGCGGTGGCATCAATGATGGAGCCCAAGGACCAGATATTTCAACGATACCCAGTATTGCACTGAAACAAGTTGAGGTTCTGCGTGATGGTGCAGCTGCACAATATGGTTCTGATGCAATTGCAGGTGTAATTAACTTTGTATTAAAAGACGCATCTGAAGGCGGCAGTTTCTCAGTTAAGAAAGGTCAATACTTCGAAGGAGACGGTGATGCAACAACGTACGAAGGTAACGTTGGATTACCCTTTTCTGATGACGGTTTCGCGAACTTAAGTTTCCAGTACAAAGAAGCTGATCCAACGAGTCGCAGCGTACAACGCCCTGATGCGGCAGCATTTGCTTCGGCAGGCTTAGAAGGCGTTCGAGACCCAGCCCAAGTTTGGGGTGCACCTGAAATTAATGATGATATCTCTTTATTTGCTAATGTCGGTTTAGACATATCTAATAATGACCAATTTTATATGTTTGGTAACTACTCTGAACGAGATGTACGAGGTGGATTTTACTATCGTAACCCAACAACTCGCCCAGGTGTATACGGAGGTGTGATACGTAATATAAATGGCACACCATCACGCCGCGATCCTAATGATGTTGAACAACAAAAGTTATGGGATGCCGCAATGCCTACCATACTCGTTGGCTCACTTGACGGCTATGATCAACAATTAAACTGCCCGGTTGTCGAAATTGGCACCAATGGTTTACCTGATCAAGCTGCGTTAGATTCACTGACTGCTGCCAATTGTTTTGCATTTAACCAAGTATTACCGGCTGGTTTCACGCCATTTTTTGGTGGTAACATAACAGATACCTCTTTCACTGTTGGTACAAAAGGTGAAATTGATGAAGGTTACTTTGAAGGTGCATATTTCGACTTAAGCGGCTCTGTGGGACGCAATGAATCACGGTATTTTATTACTAACACAGTGAATGCATCTTTAGGCCCAGATAGCCCACAAGATTTCAGCCCAGGTAAATACATTCAACTAGAAAAGAATTTTAATGCAGATATTTCAAAAGGCTACGATTTCGATTTAGCCTATGAAGTCAACGTTGCTGCTGGTCTTGAGTGGCATGAAGAGTCGTTCGAAGTCGTTTCAGGTGATGAAGCCTCATTCTTACCTGGCCCATTAACACAACAAGGTTTTGGTATTGGGTCAAATGGCTTCCCTGGGTTCCAGCCTTCGGCAGCTGGTGTGTTTACCCGTCGTAACTATGGCGCGTATATCGATATTGAAACACCTTTTACTAACGAGTTTTTAATGGGTTGGGCACTGCGCTATGAAGATTACGATTCATTTGGCTCTACAACAAACTACAAAGTAACTGCACAATATCAAGCAACCGACGACTTATCTCTGCGAGGTTCAATCAGTACTGGTTTTAGAGCACCCACAGTTGGCCAAGCAAATGTAAGTAACGTACAAACCAACTTAAGCAGTGGTGTTTTAGTTGATTCAGCTTTATTGCCACCGACAAACCCTATCGCAGTGCAACTTGGCGGTAGTGAACTACAACCAGAAGAATCGCAAAGCTATACGTTTGGTGCCGTTTACCAATCTGGTGATTTATTCTTAACGGTAGATTACTACAACATCGAAGTAACTGACCGTATTAGTCAATCAGAAAAGATTGAGCTGACACAGGCAGACAAAACAGCACTTAAAGCGGCTGGCGTACCAAATGTTGATGGATTAGCCCAAGTAAGCTTTTTCACCAATGACTTTGATACCACGACGCAGGGTGTAGACGTTGTTGCAAACTACTCTATGGATTTATTAGATGGTTACTCAACATTTGCATTTGCTTACAACTGGAATGAGACTACGGTAGATAAGTTTTCTGCAATTACCGGTGACTTCAAAGTAAAACGCTTAGAAGAAGACTTACCTAAACACCGCTCATCATTTACGTGGTCTTCGCAGTGGGAAACCGTGTCTTCATTCGTACGTGCTAACTACTTTGGTGAGTATCAAGGCGTACACGTTGATTTCGACCAAACTGCAAAAATCGCTGATGCTTCTGTAACTATCGATGCTGAAGTCACCTATTTTGCAACTGAATCAGTGAGTATCAGTGTCGGCGCAAACAACCTATTTGACCAAGAACCTGAAAAGTTAGATTTTGTGGGTGCAACAGGCATTCCAAATAATAACTGGGGTGGAAAGTATTATGAAACCTCTCCGTACGGGATCAATGGTGGCTTCTATTACGTTAAAGCAACATATACGTTCTAATTTACTGTAACCCAGCAGCAAAGGCGAAATGGCAATAGCTATTTCGCCTTTTTATTTTTATTATCTAACTATTGAATATCCGTTTATAAAAAATACATGCTACTACTTAAAAGAGCCAACGAGTTATTGGCCGATAACCAACTTCGAGAAGCCGAATTTATGTTTAAGGCGGTCTTGAAAGAGAACCAAAAGAATGGGCCTGCTTTATTTGGGTTGGGCCGGATTTGTATGCGTTTAGAAGAATACGATAGCGCGATTTATTATTTAAAACGGGCTTGTGAATACCTCCCTAAAATGCTCGATCCATTGTTTGCCCTTGCTGACGCATTTATTGAAGCAGGTTCACCTGTTGATGCCAAAACAGTGCTTGAATATACACTAACCGTCGCACAGCATAATTCACAAGCACATTATCAGCTTGGTCAATTTTATTTGGATCATGGTTTCATCGACAACGCTAGACGTACATTTGAAAAAGGTATCACCTGCCCAAAAGGCGCAGTCACCGCTTTTATGCTCTATGAACTCGTGCAGATAGCGCCCAAAGCAAATCTTGATGGCTATTTAACGCCTTTACATGAATTGCTGAATGAATATGATAACAACCGCTTAAAGGTGGTGGTCTATTATGCACTAGCTAAATGTTGTCACAGGTTAGGTGATTTCAACCAAGCGTTTGATTACTTTAAGCTGGCAAATAGTACGCAATTAGAATACTGTGATTTTCGCACCGAATATATGCAACCCTTTTTTGACAGCATCAAAGCTCATTGTAACAGTGACTTTTTTGAATCCCCTAATGACAAAGTCAAAACCACATTTGTACCCACCTTTATTCTAGGGCTACCAAGAACGGGTTCAACGCTATTAGAGCAGATGCTTATTCAACATAGCAATATAGGGAGTATGGGAGAGAGTACAGTTATTAGTGATAAACTAGTTCCTTTTTTAATGCATCGCTCAGAATCAGCTTTTCCTGAATGTTTACAAAATTTGACTACTTCCGTGTTGGACCACTGCCGCGCACTCTATATTGATAAAGTCAAAAAGCATCGTGTCGGCGAACAAACTGTAATAAACAAGCTCCCTGCGAATTTTCAGAATATAGGGCTAATCTATAAATTGTTTCCTGAGGCCCGTATCATTCACCTAACTCGTAGCTTCAATGCCACTGCTTGGTCAGTATTTAGCAATCACTTTGCTGAGAACGAGCCCTATTTTTGTTCTCTCAGTGAATTTCAATTATATGCCCAATACCACGACGACACCATGCATCACTTTAAAGCCATGATACCTCGAAGCATCTATAGCTTAAGTTACGAAGATCTATTAGACGATCCAACTATGCAAATACGGAAAGTTTTGAGTTTTATGTATCAAGATTTTCAACCTCAGTGCTTAGAGTTTCATAAAGCTCGACATAAAGTGCACACTTTGAGTAAGTCTCAAGTTCGCCAACCTATAAACCAAGCCCCAAGGTCAAATTGGCGTCATTATGAAAAGCTTATGTCACAACTACTTCCGGCTCAGAATACTGAGTAAACCATGATATGAGGTCTTTAAATTGATCGTGATGGGCGAGCTTATGTGTAAGCATATCAATATGACCATAATCAAAACTATACCCATATTTTCGCCCGTATATCGTCATTTTTTGAATGCCGCAACCCGACTCATCAATAAATTTTTCAATATCAATCGGTTGAGCTAGGGCTTTGTCATTAACACCTGCTACATGCAGTACCGGTGGAAGCGCTTTATTTTTGAGTACTTTTGCGTAATCAAATCCATCATCACTATCAACCCATGGGGCTCGTTTTGCCCATAGAGCACTTTGTC
Organism: Pseudoalteromonas sp. MMG012; assembly: GCF_018100875.1. Classification (NCBI taxonomy): domain Bacteria; kingdom Pseudomonadati; phylum Pseudomonadota; class Gammaproteobacteria; order Alteromonadales; family Pseudoalteromonadaceae; genus Pseudoalteromonas; species Pseudoalteromonas sp. MMG012. The sequence continues at coordinate 2,736 of NZ_JAGJEF010000033.1, read as the reverse complement.
GATGCGATTTACGCGTTTCATTGTCACTACCCCACTTCAACTTTTTCGCTGGTAAAAAGCCATACTTTTTTGTGTATAAATGCGCGAGGCCAAACCACAATAAATTGGCCTGGAAATATTTACTAATATGATGGTTATATAAACTCCGCTTTGACCCAAAATAAACACATGATGCGACCTTATTTATTACCTCTGGAAAGCGTGCAAAATAACTATTCATTAATACGCCGCCCCATGAATGTGCAACCCAGTATTTAGGAAAACTGCCATGATGACTTTCAATAAACGCAAGCATTGCTGGGAAATCTTCTAAGATCGCTTCTGTCTGACCATACATCGATGTCTTAGAGATTGCAGGCAGGCTTTTACCTCGCCCTCTTAAGTCAGCAACATAGCAATGAAACCCTTGCTCTGCTAAGTAAGGAGCCAACCCCTTATTCTTTTCTGAATAAAAGATTTTGCCGTTCTCAACTGCACCATGCATAAAAAAAATGCAAGGCCCGTTTACGCCTTCTTTATAAATATGTCTTAAATGCAGTGTTTGTTGGTTTGTTAACTCGCAGTATAAAGAGGTTTGTTTTATCATCATTTCATCATTATTATTATTATCAACCCTTCTCATCGTACCAGTTGAATTCACTTCCATCAATTGCATAACAACACATAAAGAAAATTCAGTGCTAGTCGAGATGTCTATGACTTCGCTATAATGTAAAAATCAAACACAGCTAGAATTTATATGCATTCAAGAAACCAACATAAACAGGGCTATGACTTTAAAGCTTTGATCACCACACTGCCTGCGTTATCCCAGTTCACCATAGTGACACCCCGAGGGGAAACCAGCATTGATTTTGCGAATAAAACTGCAGTGAAGACCCTAAACAAAGCACTGCTACAACACCATTACGGCGTTAAGTATTGGGATATAGCAGACGAATTTTTATGTCCACCAGTACCAGGAAGAGCCGATTACATTCACGGTATTGCTGACCTGTTAGAGTGTGACATGACCTGCAAACAAGACAATCTTTGTCAAATATATGGGCTTGATATTGGCACCGGCGCAAATGTGATTTACCCGCTCATTGGAAATGCGCAATACAAGTGGCAATTTATTGGCTCTGATATTAATTTAAAAGCAGTGAAAAGTGCTCAAACAATTTGTACAGCAAACAAATTACCTATTAAAGTCATTCATCAACCTAACTCAGAGTTTATTTTCAAAAATGTCATTATGCCAAATCAAACGCTGCATTTCTCCATGTGTAATCCCCCGTTCCATAGCAGCGAAAAAGCAGCAAGCGCAGGCACTCAGCGTAAATGGAAAAACTTAGGAAAGACCCCTCCAAAAACACTTAATTTTGGCGGGCACGCACCTGAGCTATGGTGTACGGGTGGTGAACTGCGATTTATTAAAACAATGATCAATGAAAGTAGGCTTTTTTCACAGCAATGCGTGTGGTTTACGTCATTAGTCTCTAACAAAGACAATTTACAGCCACTCAAAAAAGTACTAAATAAATTGCAACCTGTTGAGGTTAAAGTGATAAAAATGGCTCAAGGACAAAAACAAAGTCGATTTATAGCTTGGACATTTATGAATCGAGAGCAACGTAAAACATTGCTCTGCCAATAACATATGGGTACATCACAAACTGAGATTGTGATGTACATTATTATATCACTCTATAATTAAAAGAATAAATGAGCTACATACCTACCGCCCAACAATGGCCCACTTAGCCGACAACATTGTCGAGATCCATTTCAGGCAAATGAAAAAATTAGCCCCCCTCACTTGAATATCACCTATTCTTCAACCCACTTTAGATTTAAGTAATTGAAGCGAAGCTTGTACCTTTTCTAACGGAGATGCAAAGTTCATACGATAAAAATTTTCATCCTCCTCACCAAACCATGTGCCAGGTGTTAACGCTATCTTAGCTTCTAGAGTTAACAACGCCTTTAATTGTTTTGGTTTCAAACCCAACCCAGAAAAGTCAAACCAAATTTGATTTGTACCTTGTGGTGAAAATGTTTTAACTTGGGGAAGTTGCTTGGCCATGAAGTCAACAATCCAGTTACGGGTTATTTGTGTATAATTCAAAAATCCATCAAACCACTCTTGACCATGCTGATATGCTGCAATCGTGGCATACATAGTTACTGCATTTGCATGGTCTAGCGACATAGAACTCGACGTTGCTTTAATTTTTTCTCGTAGCATCTGATTATCACTGTAAATGTAACCATTTGAGATACTATTTAATCCAAAGTTTTTTGCGGGTGAACCGATAATTGTTAAACTATTGTTATAATCTAACGATGCAATACTTGTGAATCTCGCGCCGTCAAAAATAATATCGCCATGCACCTCGTCACTAATTATTGTTGTATTATACTTTTTTGCAATCGAAACAAGCTTCTGTAATTCCGATTTAGTCCATACCCTACCAACTGGATTATGTGGATTGCACAACAGTATCATTGCTATATTTCCACTTTTCAGCTGTTCTTCGTAATCTTCGAAATCAATAACATACTGGTCACCCTCAATTTTTAAAGGGTTATTTATTACCTGCCTCCCTGCTGATTCAATCAACCTACGAAATTGGTGGTATACGGGTGTTTGGATTAAAATACCATCCCCTTCATGAGTGAAATCACGTATCAACATTGCAATGGCACTTAGTACTCCTGGAACTTGTACAAAATGCTCTGGCTTCAAATCCG